>CALZFR010000112.1 GCA_945648485.1 uncultured Eubacterium sp.
TTTAAATAACGGTTCCATTCGTTCTACTTCAAAATCAAGTTTGATTTTGCCCTGAAGCTTGTGAATAATGTCCATAACATCTACACAGACACCTTCTTTATAATTCATGGCAGAACCGATAGCAGCAAAAAGATGAGAATGGTCTGGTGCAATAATCTGCGATGGACCAAGATTTAATGTCCTTATGAAAGATTCACGCAGTTCAGAGAGAAAGTGAAGTGGGCCACCTAAGAAAGCAACATTTCCTCTGATTGGTTTTCCGCAGGCAAGACCGGATATGGTCTGGTTAACAACAGCCTGGAAAATTGACGCTGCAAGATCTTCCTTTGTAGCACCTTCATTAATTAGTGGCTGTATGTCAGATTTCGCAAAAACTCCACATCTTGCGGCAATTGGATATATTGATTGATAGTTTTTTGCATACTCATTAAGACCAGAAGCGTCTGTCTGAAGCAGGGTTGCCATCTGGTCAATAAAAGAACCTGTACCACCGGCACAGATACCGTTCATTCTTTGGTCTATACCGTTAGTAAAATAAATGATTTTGGCATCTTCTCCACCTAACTCAATTGCTACATCACACTGTGGTGCATAATCCTGAAGGGCAGTTGAAACTGCAACAACCTCCTGGGTAAATGGAACATCAAGATGTTTAGCAAGTGTAAGTCCACCTGAACCTGTAATAACAGGGTAGCATGTAAATTCCCCCAGATTATTTACAGCTTTCTCCAGAAGATTCTGTAAAGTTTCCTGAATATTGGCAAAATGTCTCTCATAATCTGAAAAGGCTACTTTGCCATCATTGTCAATTAAAGCGATTTTAACTGTTGTTGAGCCAATATCAATACCTAATTTGTATGTATTCATAAGATTTTGTCTGTAAAGACTTTCCTCCTTAATTATTTGCACATTATAAATAAGAAATAACTAATCTGAAAATGCAACTTTGCATATTATATTATGAAAATCGACAAATTTCAACATGCTTGGGTTATTTATATAATTTAATCACAGTTTTTATGATTATTTTAGATTTAAATGTAAAGTATATTCATTGACTTTTATCAGCTATTTACTTATACTTTTGAATATGTGGCAAAAACTGAAAGGGGCTTGTTTATATTATGAATTGGTTAGATAAGTTAGAACGTAAATATGGCAGATACGCCATCCATAATCTGATGTTCTATATCATTGGAATGTATGTGGTTGGTTTTATTATTGGTGTTGCAGTACCTGATTTGTATACAAGGTATTTGAGCCTTGATGTTTCCATGATTCTTAAAGGACAGGTGTGGAGACTTGTAACATTTATGCTGCAGCCACCATCTTACAGCTTTATATTTATTATATTTACATTATATTTTTACTATATTATTGGCACTGTTTTGGAAAATGTCTGGGGTGCTTTTAAGTTTAACATGTACTTTTTCAGCGGTGTAATTCTTCATATCATAGCGGCTTTTTTGATTTATTTTGTCTTTGGACAGTCCTATACAATGAATACCTACTATATTAATCTTGCTTTATTCATGGCTTTTGCTGTGGAGGAGTCAGAGACAAAGGTTTATCTGTTTTTTCTTATTCCAATAAAGATGAAATGGCTTGGTATTATTGATGGAGCTATCTTTGCTATTACAATATTTGGTGGATATCTGGTTCCATTTATGCCTAGAGGATTATGGGCTGCATTATACAACCTGGGATTGTTAAGCGGAAATGCCTTTACGTGCTATGTAAATGCTACATGTGCGCTTGTTTCAATGCTTAATTTCCTTGTGTTTTTCTTCCAGACACTAAAAGGAAACAGAAAGACATATACACAGAGAAATTTCCAAAAGGCAAGAAAAACAGCTCAAAGGGCACAGAATAAACCTAATTATTCACAGCAGGTTTATAATAACCCACAAAACAATAAGGGTGGATATCAGCCTAAATCATTTGTTCCGGGCAATAGTGCAGCAAAACACAGATGTGCAGTATGTAATAGGACTGAGAATGATGGTGACGATTTAATTTTCCGTTACTGTTCAAAGTGTAATGGTGCATATGAATATTGTAATGAGCACTTGTATACGCATGTTCATGTGAAGTAAAGTTTTAATATACAACTGGACAATAGCTGAAATATATGAGATAATTTTTATCTGGAATTAAATTTAATAATAGCAAACAATTAACATATGGAGGGGAATATGAAAAAAACCAAGATAATATGTACAATGGGTCCTAATACTAATGACAGGGAGCTTATCAAGCAGCTTGCTCTTGCTGGTATGGATATTGCAAGATTTAACTTTTCCCATGGTGACCATGAGGAACAGGCAGGTAGATTTGCTTTAGTTGAAAGCGTTAGAAGTGAATTAAATCTCCCTATAGCAACTTTGCTTGACACTAAGGGACCTGAAATCAGAACAGGTTTATTAAAAGACGATAAAAAGGTTACCCTTGTTGAAAATCAGAAATATACCCTTACTACAAGAGATATTGTCGGTGATGATAAGATTGGACACATAACATATGATGGTCTTCCAAAGGATATTTCAAAGGGTAATACAATCCTTATTGACGACGGACTTATTGAATTAAGAGTTGAAGATGTTGTAGATGGTACTGAGATTGTATGCAGAGTTATCAATGGTGGAGAGCTTGGCTCTAAAAAAGGTGTCAATGTTCCTAATGTAAGTATAAGACTGCCTGGAATCACACAGAAAGATAAAGATGATATTATATTTGGTATTGAACAAGGATTCGATTTCATTGCTGCTTCATTTGTTAGAAATGCAGCATGTATTCAGGAAATAAAGGAACTGCTTTGGTCTCACGATGCAGATATTCCTGTTATTGCTAAAATTGAAAATGCAGAAGGAATTAAGAATCTTGATGAGATTATCAGAGTTGCTGATGGTATCATGGTTGCCCGTGGTGATATGGGTGTTGAGATTCCAGCTGAGCAGGTTCCACATATTCAGAAAGAAATCATCAGGAAGTGTAACTCATCTTATAAACCAGTAATTACAGCTACACAGATGCTTGACTCTATGATTAGAAACCCTAGACCAACAAGAGCTGAGGTTACTGATGTTGCTAATGCAATATATGATGGTACTGACGTAGTTATGCTTTCAGGAGAAACAGCTAATGGTAAGTACCCATTAGAGGCTTTAAAGATGATGGTTAAGATTGCAGAATCAACAGAACAGGATCTTATCGGAAGAGGTTTGAATTATTCTAATCTTCATTCAAAGAGAAGTATTTCCAGTGCAGTTGCTAATGCAGCTGTTCAGACGGCAGCAAACCTTAATGCTAAGGCTATTGTGTGCCCAACAATTTCTGGCTTTACAGCACGACTTACTTCTAAGCTTAAACCAGAAGCATTGATTATTGGTTGCTCACCATATGAGCCAGTTCTTAGAAAGATGCAGATTTATTGGGGTGTAAAGCCAATTAAGACAGCAGTTGAGAAATCTACAGACAAGATTATTGAACATGCGCTTCAGGCTTCTGAGAATGCTGGTTATCTTTCAGAGGGGGATATAGCAATTGTATCAGCAGGAATCGCTACTAATTCAGCACCAACCTCAAAGAGAGGATTAACAAACACCATGAGGGTTGTTAATATTTAATTATGAAAATGATTGTTAAGAAGATATGTGTTTGGATACCTGTTATTGCTATTATGCTATGTATTTTTTCTTTCTCAAACCAGACTGGTGAACAGTCAATGGGACTTAGCCGCAAGGTTTCAGAGATTCTTGTGGATTTTGCGGATGGAATTCACTTGATTGATATGAAGTGGAATGACAGGGAACATGCAATTGAACAGATGCAGACTCCGGTTAGAAAATTGGCACATGCAGCAGAATACTTTCTTCTTGCCATGGCAGTTTACTATGCATTGAAGTATGATGGATTTTTCTACAGATTCACAAAATATCTGACATTTTTAATTGTGTTGGGATATGCCTGCCTTGATGAATTTCATCAGCTGTATACAGCTGGCAGGTATGGCTCGGTAAAAGATGTGGTAATAGATATGTGCGGCTGTCTGGTTGCTGTTATTATTTCAGTGATTTTAGATAAGAGAAAGAATATTATTATTTAGATGATTATATTGATTTTGGAGGAATTGTAAGATGACACTTTACGATGAACTTGTAGCCAGAGGTCTTATTGCACAGGTTACAGATGAGGACGTTGTTAAGGAATTAATTAATAATGGAAAGGCAACATTTTATATTGGATTTGACCCTACAGCTGACAGTCTGCATGTTGGTCATTTTATGGCTCTCTGTCTTATGAAACGTCTTCAGATGGCTGGAAATAAACCAATTGCTTTAGTTGGTGGTGGAACAGCAATGATTGGTGATCCTTCAGGTCGTACTGATATGCGTCAGATGATGACAACAGAGACAATTAATCATAATGTTGAATGTTTTAAAAAGCAGATGTCAAGATTTATTGATTTTTCAGATGGAAAGGCTATGATTGTTAATAATGCAGACTGGCTTTTGAATCTTAATTATGTTGATTTTATCAGGGATGTTGGACCATGCTTTTCTGTTAATAATATGCTAAGGGCTGAGTGTTACAAGCAGAGAATGGAAAAGGGATTAAGTTTTCTTGAATTTAACTACATGATCATGCAGTCTTACGATTTTCTTATGCTTTACCAGAAATATGGCTGTAATCTACAGTTTGGTGGTGATGACCAGTGGAGCAATATGCTTGGTGGTACAGAACTTATCAGAAAAAAGCTTGGCAAGGATGCTTCAGCCATGACAATTACACTTCTTCTCAATTCTGAAGGCAAGAAAATGGGTAAAACTGCTAAAGGAGCGGTGTGGCTTGACCCCGATAAAACATCACCATATGATTTCTATCAGTATTGGAGAAATGTTGATGATGCAGATGTAATCAAATGTATTAAGATGCTTACTTTCCTTCCACTAGAAGAGATAGAGAAGATGGAAAGCTGGGAAGGTGCACAGCTTAATAAAGCAAAAGAAATTCTTGCTTATGAGCTTACAAAGCTTGTTCATGGGGAAGAAGAAGCTAAGAAGGCTGATGAGACAGCCAAGTCTATATTCTCAGGCGGAGACGCTGAGAATATGCCATTGGCAGAACTTTCGGATGAGAATTTTAAAGACGGAGCTATTGATGTAATATCTCTTGTATTTTATGCAGGTCTTGCTACTTCAAAGTCAGATGCACGTAGAGCTGTTGAACAGGGTGGTGTTACAGTTGATGGAGAGAAGGTTACATCTATTGATTCAACATTTGCCAGAGATATGTTCATAGACGGTCTTGTTGTCAAAAAAGGTAAGAAGAGTTTCAGAAAAGTTGTTGTAAAATAAGTGTACAAAACAGGTGTGCATATGAAAAAAGATGATATTATTTTAATCAGAATAGTCAGTGTAGCAGTGCTTCTTGCTGCACTGGCTTTAATTATTGTATTTGGTGCAAGAATCAGTCTTTTTGACTCAATCTGTGATGAAATCTATTTAGGTAATATTACTGATTCTCTTGGAGGATTTCCTCTATATTCCAAGGTGTATTACCAGGGTATGGGAGTTATATATAAACTGTTATTTTCTATTATTCTGTATTCATGCATTATTTCAGTGGCTGGTATTTTTTTAAGACTAAGGGGTGTAGCGTCTCTTGCAAACATTGGTAGTATTACAAGTGTTGTTACAGGTTTTTTTCTGATTATATCAAAGGTGTTTGAGAATAACGCATTAATTCACAGATTATTTTCGTTCATTTATCTTGGTGAGGCAGGTAGCTTTGATAAAAATGTTGATGAAATGCATTTTATTCCTGGAAGAGTGGTTTACCTTGGAGTTATACTCATTATTTTAGGAATTTTTTGCTGTATAATGATTAAAACCAGTTCTCTTAAAAAGTTGAAAAATTACAGGGGTGCATACAGGGGCAACTGGGCAATGTTTATTATGCCTGTAGTATATGGTTGTATTTTTCTTGAAATTATAAGAGAGGTTCTTTTCAATAT
>CALZFR010000113.1 GCA_945648485.1 uncultured Eubacterium sp.
CATAAGTGTTAAGTGGATGAACACAATACTCATTATATGGATATTTATCTGTAGTCACATAACCTGCAGGTGCATCAATAAGCTGTGGAATTCTATTAACTAAAGTCGCACATGTCATCTCTACTGTAGCAGGCTGGTTACATGATACTGTTGTCTCTGGTTCACCTATGAAGGTCCAGTCATTACAGTCATAATCTTCTGGTGCATACACCTTTCCTATACACTTAGTAACTAATGTAATACCTTCCTCTGTTGTAGTAGTAACTACAGCTTCCATACCTGTTGGATCTCCTGCTTTAATAGTAGCTCCAAGAGTTGAAGAATACAGATCCTTATCATAACTTGTTGGATAACATTTCTGCGTCTGGGATGTAATATGAAGATTCATCTTACTACACAGCCATCCATTCTGGTTCCACATATATGAAGGAACATATTCGCCGCTCTCTATAAGTTCCTTTAATTCATCAGATGGCATCTCATTGATGTTGGAAATCTCAGCCTCGAAACGCTCCTTTGTAAATCCTGCTCCATGTCCTTCTGCAAGAGCAATTCCATACTCCTCAACATTATATGAACTAACTCCGTGAATCTCTTTAATGTCATGTGAAGAACCAGCCAGGTTAGTAACCATAGTTCCCCACACAAGGTCACAATATCCAACACCAGTAAGAGTACATCCACCCTGCTTTGCCAGTTCATCTAACTTCTTAGTAAGTGATGGGTTAGAATTCCATGGATACAGCGCTTCTTCACATGTAGTAATTGCATTAATTCCATACTTTGCACATATAGTAAATATATCTTCAAGCTCTGCAATTGTGCTTCTTGTAGCAATAATACATACATCTGGCTTCACGCTTCCAAGGATTTTTTCTGCCTCGCTTGCTGCCGAAATCTTTACTCCTGTTTCAGGATATCCATTTCCAACAATTTCAGCAGCATCCTTTCCAAGTATAGCAGGATTCATATCGAATGCTGCCACAAGTTCACCACCTTTTTCAATTCCATAACGGATAAGGTATTTTGCCATCTTTCCGCATCCATACTGTGCAAATGTTACTTTTCTTTCCATTTTAGATACCTCCTAAAAAATATATTTTTTGTTTTAATTGTTGCTTATTTTTATTTCCATAATCCTCTTTTTCTTCTTATCTCATAATACAGATCATTTTCCATAGCCATAACATTCTCCAGCGGAACGCTCTTAAATACTTTCATCTTCATCTTTACTTTAATCCATATAGCTGAATATATTCCAAGAATCAGAAAACTGCATCCTGTAAGCAGCCAGAGCATAAGTCTTTCCTGTGGGTCAGTGGATATATTAAGAATCATATATATTGTACCAACTATTCCTATAATTGGAAATAATAATCCACAAGGGACTTTAAAGTTCCTTGGTGCACGTGGAAGCCGCTTTCTGAATACAATTACATCAACATGTGCCAGAATGTATGAAACCATCCAGAATACAGAACCAGCAAGGATAAGGAAACTAATCATATCTGCTGAACTATCACTTACATATGCAAATATGAATATTGATACACTTACAAACACCTGACCAAACCAAGGAACTTTATGCTTGTTAGTCTTTGCAAAAACCTTTGGAAGCATATTCATCTTTGCCATTCCCTGACAGATTACAGCAAGAGAATTAACAGTTGAATTCTGTGTGCTGATTACAGCGAGGGCTCCCACAAGCATCATCCATATCTTACCTGCGTTTCCAAGCACTGCATATCCATATAACAGATGTGGTGCCGCTGAATCCGCCAGTTCTCCCCATTCCACATATTGTGGAATCCTAATACCATAATAGATTGCATTATAAATATTAAAAACAGACCAATCATCATGCCAAGTGGTACATTTCTTTTTGCATTCTTAACCTCTTTTGATACTGGAATTGCATATTCTGCACCAATAAACAACCAGAACGCTACCGCTGTCATAGATGCAATACTTCCAAAATCTGCTTCAAGAACAGCTGGCTGATTAATCTTGACACCTGTTCCCATTCCTATCATTCCAATAAATCCCATAACAACTAAAGATCCCACCAGCAGGAATGCAACTACATCCTGAATTTTTGCAAACATATCCACACCGCGAAGATTGGCAATTAAGATTATAACTGTCATTATCAGGGTATATACAATACTTGGAATATTTCCACCAATGATATCTGCCAGTGAAAATGAAAAAATAGAAGCCTCTACACCACAAGATAATGTATTACAGATTATGTAGCCTCCAACCATGGATATTAATGTCGGAAAAGGTCCTAACGCTGCCAGGGTATACTGTGCTAAACCTCCGGTGGTATTCGGCATCAAAGCATTAAGTTCTGACAATGATGCGATTGTTGTCATATTAAGGAGCATTGCAATAACCATAGCAAGTATGAAGGTTACTCCCAGGGTTCCGGCTCCTTCTCCTAAAGAAACCAGACAACTGGTTGCAACAACAAGCCCTACTGATATAGAAACCACATTACCTAATCCTAATTTCTTTTCTTCCATAAGCAATTCCCTCTCACTTTCTCAATTAAATTGCGTCTGTACCCTCATCTCCTGTACGAACTCTGATAACATTATCAATTCCATATACGAATATTTTTCCATCACCTATATGTCCTGTATACAATTCTTTCTTGATAATATCCAGAATCTTATCAACTTTACTGGTTTCTACTACAATATTAATCTGCTGTTTTGGCAAAAGCTCCATTGTAGAATTCATCTCAATTTCATACTCCTGTGTTCCCATCTGCACTCCGCATCCCAATACCTGCATAACAGTCACACCTCTTACACCAATCTTACTTAATTCACTTATTAAATTGGTGAGCTTAGACATACTTGTAATCACTTCGATTTTAGATATTGTACTCATATTCATATCCTACCTTTCATAATGTGTTGATACTGTTCCATTGTTTTTCCTGTATAATTCTTAAATTCCCTCATCATATGGGCTTCATCATAGTAACCACACTCTAAAGCAATATCATCAAACCTTATATCATCTTTGTTAATCTGTTCTAACAGATTCTGAAACCTGATATACTGGGCAAATTGTTTGGGTGATATTCCATGATAACTTTTAAATATTCTTCTTAAATAACATGCAGAATAATTAGTTTCCTCTTCTAACTGTTGAATAGTTACCTGACCTTTTGCCCGGGTTATTCTGCTAACCAGATAATCATTTATCTTCTCTTTATCCGAAAGGGAAATCCTACTAAACACCAACTCCTCGTATGCTTCCTTAAATATCTTGCTTCTCTCATATATATCCTTTGCCATCAAAATCTTTTCTGTAATATTTTCACCGAATATATCACCATCTATCTCTAAATCATTATCTACTAACATCTCCATAGACAATTCATCTGGTAATATTCCCTTTCCTGGCTGAAAACGGACACCAAAGCATCTGTCATTGCTTCCAAGTTCCCAGGACTTAACGCCGAAAACTGTCCCGCTTATATATGTGGTTACCTTATTTCTTCCAAGATTAAACAAAAGATCTACACTTCCATCAGGAACAGCTTTTGTTTTGTGTGTACTGTCCTGATTTAATTCAAATTCATAAAAATGTGATATCCCCATATCCATGCTGCCAACAGTATATAAATTATCTGCTTCCAACAAGATATAAGGTTGCATTGGTTTTACTGTTAAGTCATCTTTCATATTCATCCCCACTGGATATAATCAAATGATGCTTATGGGATTAATGCAATTCTGGTGCGTCCCAAAGAGGAAGTTTAATTCCAATACCCATCTTTACTGCATTTTTATAAACTGTTTCTCCCCATGCAATATCTTCTACAGGCATACCTCCAACGGAGTATATTATTCTTTGCTTATCGTTATCCCTTCCCGGCAGTCTGCCTATAATTACATCCGCAATATCGATTATATCTTCTCTCGCTATTTTATTATCGTGCAGAAGATCCATGAATTTACATCCTACAATCTGTACCGGATCATAACTAGGATATGGATACTCTTCTGCCCATGCCTCATATAATTTGTAGTTATCTACTACTAATTTTGTGTTACTGTCGACATAAAAGCTTTCGTCAAATCGTGCGGCTGATGGCATACAAATGAGTGCTCCTTCTTTTATCCATTTTTCATCTATGTATGGGAACATGCTCTCCTTATTTCCAACACTTGTTGTAGCGCTGATGATATCGCTGTCTCTTATTGCATCCTCCATTGTTTCGCATACAACTATATTTTTAATCTGTGGAAAATCTGTCTTAACATATTCAACAAATGAATCGATTGATTTCTGTCCACGGCCTTTAATCTTTACTGTATCAATTTCTGGACACACACTTAAGAATGCTGCTAAACTGGTCTTTCCCATAACACCTGGACCAATGATAGATACAACTTTCGAACCCTTTCTTGCCAGATACTTTGCTCCAACTCCTGGAATTGCTCCTGTTCTATAGGCACTCAAGAGATTCGCAGACATAAGTGCAAGTGGAGCTCCTGTATCCTTATCATTTAACATCATCATTAAGATTGATCTTGGAAGTCCTTTTTGCTTATTCTCTGTGTTAGAACCATACCACTTCATTCCTGCCATCTTAAAGTTTCCACCCAGATATGCTGGCATAGCCATGAATCGTCTGTCCTCACCATTCTTAGGCATTCCTTCAAATTCAGGATTATCTGGAAATGTAACCATGCATCCGTGAGAATTATGATTTTCGCCACCCATAACATAGTCTCCTCTATTGAGCGTTATCATCATATCTTCCATAACCTCAACACATTTTCCCATGTCTTTAACGCCAGCTTTAATCATATCTGGTTCACTTAAGTATAAAAAATCGATCTTAGCACTCATTTTTTGTTCCTCCATTCTTTATATGCATGACGGAGGACATTTCTCCACGATTTGCTAAAAAGCAAAAAGACGCCAACATCCAAGATGTTGACGCCTTTGTCATGCACTATATTAACATATTTAAAATTATCTGTCCATATTATTTGATTTATTAAGTATATTTTATTATATATTTTTAAAAATTTATTGTAAAAATCGATACAAATATACTTTACTATCTTACAGGCTTAAACCTGTCATATCTTAAAGGTGTAATATCTACAACTGTATCTTGTCCTGTTGCCATCTGTGCAAGCATTAAACCTACTGCTGGAGCAGTTCCGAAACCATGTCCAGTAAATCCACAGGCAAGAATTAATCCTGGTGCTTCTTCAACGGGGCTTAAGAAAGGTACTCCGTCAAATGATTCATCCAGCCATCCTGCCCAACTTCTTACTATCTTAGCATCCTTTAATGCAGGAATATAATTCTCTATAGCCCGGCAGCTTGCAGACAATGTATATGAATTAGTTGTAAGTCTTGATGGATCTGGAATATTTGTAGAGGGATCTACCATCTCTGTTACTGATTCCCATCCGGAATCTGAACCAAATACAAAGGAGCCATGCTTTGTCTGATGTCCATAAAAATCAACATCTGCGCATCCAAACATTACATCAATCATATGAGGCTGCATTTCTGTAACAAAGCACTCATCTATAAGTCTTGTCATAGGTACATCCACCCCTATTGTTCTGGCAATTGCCCTACTCTCATAGCCTGCTACAAGAATTACTGTTTCTCCCTCAAATACTGTACCATCATTAAGAATAACTTTTCTTACCTTACCTTTTACTTTCTTAAGTTCTTTTACAGGTGCATCTGTATAGAATCTGACTCCCATATCAAGGGCTCTCTTGTAATATCCCAGTGTAGTAGTAAGAGGATTTGCATGACCATCAGTTGGACACCAGCTTGCACCGATTACCTCATCTGAGAGATATGGACATATCTCTTTTACTTCCTTCTGGTCAATCATTCTGACATCAAGACCAACGGATTTAGCATTATTAGCAAGCATCTCCAGATTCTTAAGATGTGCAGGTGTCTTTCCCATTCTCAGA
>CALZFR010000114.1 GCA_945648485.1 uncultured Eubacterium sp.
AATGGTGTAGCTTTAGCCAAGACTCCTGTTATGGACAAGCTTATGGCTGAGTATCCTTATGTTAAGGGATATGCCAGTGGTCTGGCTGTTGGACTTCCTGATGGTCAGATGGGTAATTCAGAGGTAGGACATCTTAATATGGGTGCCGGAAGAATTGTTTATCAGGAACTTACAAGAATTACTAAATCAATAGAAGATGGTGATTTCTTTGAGAATACAGAGCTTTTAGGAGCAATTGAGAATTGTAAAAAGAACAATTCTGATCTTCATCTATATGGTCTTTTGTCTGATGGTGGTGTTCACAGCCATATTACACATGTTTTTGCTCTTTTAGAGCTTGCTAAGAGGAATGGAATCAAGAATGTTTATGTTCACTGCTTTATGGATGGACGTGATACCGCTCCTGATTCTGGAAAAGATTTTATTGCAAAGCTCTATGATAAGATGGAAGAACTGGGTGTTGGTGAGATTGCTTCTGTTACAGGACGTTACTATGCAATGGACAGAGATAACAGATGGGACAGAGTAGAGAAGGCTTACAGGGCATTAACACTTGGTGAAGGTAACCAGGCTGCTTGTGGCAAATGTGCCATAAAAGCATCATATGAAGCTGGAAAAACAGATGAGTTTGTTGAGCCAACTGTAATTACAAAGGATGGAAAGCCTGTTGGAGTAATTAAGGATAAGGATTCTGTAATCTGCTTTAATTTCAGACCAGACAGAGCAAGAGAGATTACAAGATGTTTCTGTGATGATGAGTTTACAGGCTTTGACAGAGGTTCACGTAAAGATGTGTACTATGTATGCTTTACAGATTATGATGTAACAATTCCTAATAAGTATGTTGCATTTAAGAAGGAGAAGATTACAAATACATTTGGAGAGTTCCTTGCTGCTAATAATATGACACAGGCTAGAATTGCAGAGACAGAGAAGTATGCCCATGTTACATTCTTCTTTAATGGAGGAATAGAGGAGCCTAATAAGGGTGAGGACAGAATTCTTGTTAAATCACCTAAGGTTGCCACTTATGACCTCCAGCCTGAAATGAGTGCATTAGAGGTATGTGACAAGCTTTGTGAGGCAATTCGTTCTGACAAATATGATGTTATTATTATTAATTTTGCAAACCCTGACATGGTTGGACATACAGGAGTTATTGATGCAGTTATAAAAGCTATTGAAACTGTTGATGCATGTGTTGGCAGAGCAGTGGAAGCTGTCAAGGAGAAGGATGGTGTTATGTTCATCTGTGCTGACCACGGTAATGCTGAGGTACTTGTGGATGAGAATACAGGTGAACCATATACAGCTCATACAACTAATCCTGTACCATTTATTCTTGTTAACTATGATAATGAATATACACTTAAGGAGAATGGAAAGCTTTGTGATATCGTTCCTACTCTTATTGATATCATGGGAATGGAGAAACCTGCTGAGATGACTGGACAGTCTCTTCTTATCAAGAAATAGTAAATTATTCTTGATATTTTTGGTGAATTATAGTATACTTATCCCACTGTGTTATTTTAATTGCTTAAATAAAGCGGAATGGAGTTATATATGTTTGGAATGTCTGTTGCAGATACAATAAGAATTATCCTTATGGGTATATTTATATTAATTTCTATTGTTATTACTGTTGTTGTTCTTATGCAGGAGAGTAAACAGAAAGGTCTTTCAGGTGCTATCAGCGGTGCTGCTGATACTTACTGGGGTAAGAACAAGGGTCGTTCAATGGAAGGAAAGCTTGTTACAATAACTAAAGTTTTAGTTGTTCTTTTCTTTGTCATTGCGGTAGTACTTAACATTAACTTTTAATGTATATATGGCACTCTTAAGGGAATACTTAAGAGTGCTTTTATTATTGGGATATTTGATAGAAATGTAAGAATGGGAGAAAAGGGCATTATGGCATCAAAATATGACGAGGTATTTGAAAACAGGAGAAAAACAATTACAGAACTTATTATTCATAATGAACTCTATGTTCCTATGAAAACAAAAGAGATAGCAATTCTGCTTCAGATTCCCAGGGAGAAAAGACACGAGCTGCAGGAGGTTCTCGATTCCTTAGTTGCTGATGGAATAATTGGAGTATCCAAGAAAGGAAAATATGGTAAACCTGAAAATACATGTTTAATCGGAATCTATGAGGCAACCAGAAAGGGATTTGGGTTTGTTTCCGTGGAAGGCATGGAGGATGATATTTTTGTTAAAGAATCTGATTCGTGTAATGCTTTTCATATGGATAAGGTTAAGGTTATAATCACAAAAGAAAAGAGTAGCAGCCGACGTTGTGAAGGCAAAATCCTGGCTGTTATTGAACATCAGATTACAGATTTGGTTGGAACTTACCAGAAAAATGATAACTATGGTTTTGTTATTCCAGATAATGGTAAAATAGACTATGATATATTTGTTCCAAAGGAAAAGTCCATGGGAGCAGTTAGTGGACATAAAGTTGTCTGCCATATTGTTAATTATGGCAATGGAAAGAAGAATCCTGAAGGCCAGATTACAGAAATTATAGGACATGTTAATGACCCAGGTACTGATATTATGTCTATTGTCAAAGGATATGAGCTGCCAGTAGAGTTTCCTGATGATGTTATTAAATCACTTGATAATATCCCGGATGAGGTTGATTCAAAGGATTATGCAGGCAGGCTTGATTGCAGAAATATGCAGACAGTGACCATTGATGGCGAAGATGCAAAGGACCTTGATGATGCTATAACTATAACTAAAAATGACAAAATTTACCATCTTGGTGTTCATATTGCTGATGTGAGCCATTACGTGAAAGAGAACAGTGCTCTTGACAAGGAGGCATACAAAAGAGGAACAAGTGTATACCTTGTAGACAGGGTTATTCCTATGCTTCCACATAAATTGTCCAACGGAATATGTTCACTTAACCAGGGACAGGACAGACTGGCGCTTAGCTGTCTCATGGATATTGACGAAAAAGGTAATGTGGTATCTTCAAAGATATGTGAAACGGTTGTCAATATAGACAGAAGAATGACATATACTAATGTTAAGAAGATACTTGATAATGACGAAGAACTTTGTAAGGAATACAGTGATTTTGTTGACATGTTCAGGTTAATGGATGAACTGGCTAAGATATTGAGAGAAAAAAGATATAAAAGAGGTTCAATTGATTTTGATTTTCCTGAAACAAAGATTACTCTTAATGATAAAGGTGAGCCAATAGACATAAAACCATATGAAAGAAATACAGCAACAAGAATTATTGAAGATTTTATGCTGATTGCCAATGAGACAGTTGCAGAGGAATATTTCTGGAGAGAACTTCCTTTCCTGTACAGAAGCCATGAAAATCCAGACCCTGAAAAAATTCAGAAGCTGGGGGCATTTATCAATAATTTTGGATATTCAATTAAGATTTCTGAAACAATGCATCCTAAGGAGATACAGAAACTTCTTAATAAGATAGAAGGAACTGATGAAGAAAACCTTATTGCAAGGCTTACATTAAGGTCAATGAAAAGAGCCAGCTATACAACAGAGTGTGTTGGACATTTTGGTTTGTCAGCTAAATATTACTGTCATTTTACTTCTCCAATCAGAAGATATCCTGACCTTTTTATTCATAGAATAATAAAGGAGAATATTCATGGCGGATTAAAGGCAAAAAGAGAGGAACATTACAACAAAATTCTTCCTGAGGTTGCAAAACATACAAGTTCTACAGAAAGAAG
The DNA here is from genome assembly GCA_945648485.1 of uncultured Eubacterium sp. GTDB lineage: Bacteria > Bacillota > Clostridia > Lachnospirales > Lachnospiraceae > Lachnospira. The sequence continues at coordinate 3,735 of CALZFR010000114.1, forward strand.
GGCTGATGATGCTGAAAGAGATACAGATAAGCTTAAGATGGTCCAGTACATGGAAAATCACTTTGGAGAGGAATTTACAGGAGTAATATCTGGTATTACAAGCTGGGGAATATATGTAGAACTTCCAAGCACCATTGAAGGAATGATACGGGTTACTGACCTTACAGATGGATATTATTATTACGATGAGAATCATTATGAGATGGTTAATGAACGTACCGGTAAGACCTATAAGCTTGGTCAGACTCTTAGAGTAATTGTTTCAGGAACAGACAGAATTCTTCGCACAATAGATTTTAAAATTGCTGATGATAATATTTAGGAGGCTTTAAATGCAAAAAGAATCAGGAAATAAGCTGATTGCAAATAACAAGAAGGCTTATTATGACTATTTTATTGAGGATAAATATGAAGCGGGGCTGGTGCTTCATGGTACTGAGGTAAAATCATTAAGAATGGGCAAATGTTCCATTAAGGAATCATATGTTCAGATAATTAATGGTGAAGTATACATTATCAATATGAACATTACTCCGTATGAAAAGGGGAATATATTTAACAGGGATCCTTTAAGACCAAAAAAGCTTCTTCTTCATAAGCAGGAGATTAATAAGCTTGCTGGCAAAACATCACAGCAGGGTTATACAATTGTGCCACTACAGGTATATATAAGCAATGGTAAGATGAAGATTGAGATTGGTGTTGGAAAAGGTAAGAAGAACTATGATAAGAGAGATTCTATTGCTAAAAAAGACCAGCAGCGTGAAGCACAGAAGGAGTTTAAGATACGAAATCTTGGCTGATAATGCTATGATATATTGACTTTATGTTATGCTTTTGATAGTATAACAATACATGGGCTTGTAAAGGTTTCGACTGGGGTTTAGAAGCTGGTGAAGCTATCCGCATGCAATGCGTTAAATGGCAAAATTAAATATAAACGCTAACGAAGAATTAGCTATCGCTGCCTAATGGCAGCAGTCTGACCTAGAGCACTCACACTCAAGGATCCAGGCTTCGACTATGTGAGAAACGACATATCCTAAGCTTTGCGGATATGGGCGTATTATGAAGCTACTGAAGGTATCAGGACGTCAGTTTCCGGGTACTGGAGGGAATGAGCCATTTTTGGCAAAAATATCTGACTATGATAGTAGAAGAACAGGGGAAGAGCTTTAGGACGCGGGTTCGACTCCCGCCAGGTCCACTTTGGTATTCGTAACCGAACTTAAGGTGTTCGGTTTGGACAACGGGTACTCCATAATGCGATTATAATCCGAACTCAGGAATGGGTTCGGATTTTTTCCAAGAAAGCAGGTGATTAAATGCAGATTACATATCTTCATATTATGAATTATAAATCAATAAGTGACCTGGAACTCAAAGATATTGAGGATGTATTGATTCTTGTAGGGAGAAACAGTACCGGAAAGAGTGTTGTTCTTGATGCAATAAGGGTTGTATCTGGAGACTGTTCAGTTTCAGAAGATGATTTTAATGATTCGGAAGGTAATATCAGTATTAAAGTTCATCTGATGATTGATGATAATGACCTTAAGCTCTTATTCGAGAGAGGCGTTGTAAGTTCATTTAAGCATTATAACTTATGGCTTAAGGATTTTAATAGCAAACTTCCTTCATATAATAACAATATCCTTGAATTCGAATACATATATACAAGAGATGGAAAAGTCAAATATAAAGACGGATTTAAGAAGAATAATACATTTATCAAGGCAGTTCTTCCTAAGATATATTATGTGGACCATCTTAGAAGAAAATCAACCATTCAGGATGATATTGTTATGCTTCAGGGCGGAAGTGAATATACAGACTTAAAGAATAATATATGTATATTTGACAGGCACAGACATTGCAATCAGTGTTTTAACTGCATTGGAATGATTAATAAGAAGAAACCATCCCAGCTTTCTTTAAATGAAACAACCAGGCTTTTGCAGTTTAAGCTGTTTAATTTGAACCTTGCAAATTTCGAGGACAGACTTAATGAAAAATTCAAAGAAAATGGTGCCAAGGGGGAAGTTATACATTACAAGGTTGATTTTGATGCTGATAAGCTTATGTCCATTGAAACCACAGTGCATAATACTAACCGGAATATAACCAGTAATATTGACCATTTGTCAGATGGTCTTAACAGTATATATATCCTGTCACTTTTGGAGACTTACGCTGAGTATGGTAATACTGTGCCTTA
>CALZFR010000115.1 GCA_945648485.1 uncultured Eubacterium sp.
AAGAGTTATTCTTATCGGTGTCCAGCTTGAAGATGATGATACAACAAAATCACTTGATGAGCTTGCTGAACTGGCAAGAACCGCCGGAGCTGAAACAGTTGGAAGAATTATCCAGGCAAGAGAATATGCCCATCCTTCAACATATATAGGTAAAGGAAAACTTGATGAAGCAAAGATAATGATAGACCAGCTGGATGCAACCGGAATCATATGCGATGATGAATTAAGCCCTGCGCAGCTTAAAAACCTTGAGGATATTCTTGACACTAAAGTAATGGACAGAACCATGGTAATTCTTGATATATTTGCTGCAAGAGCTTCCACAAGTGAAGGTAAACTTCAGGTTGAGATGGCCCAGTTAAAATACAGAATGACAAGACTTGCAGGTCTTGGAACAACCTTAAGCCGTCTGGGCGGCGGTATTGGAACAAGAGGTCCTGGTGAAAAGAAACTGGAAACAGACAGACGAATTATCAAGGACAGGCTTTCTAAACTTTCAAATGAACTTAAAGAAGTTGAAAACCATAGAAATGTACTCCGTTCAAGACGTGTAAACACAACCACACCTGTTGTGGCCATTGTAGGATACACTAATGCCGGAAAATCCACACTTCTTAACAAACTGTCAGATGCAGGAGTTCTTTCAGAAGATAAACTGTTTGCCACTCTGGACACAACCACCCGTTCAAAGGTTCTTCCTAATGGTGAGAAGGTTTTGCTTACTGATACAGTAGGATTTATCAGAAAACTGCCACATCATCTTATCCAGGCTTTCAGAAGTACACTTGAAGAGGCAAAATATGCTGATATCCTTGTACATGTGGTAGATGCCAGTAATCCGGACTGTGAGCATCAGATTAAAACTGTGTACGAAACACTAAAAAGCCTTAATGTTGAGGATAAACCTGTTATTACACTTCTGAACAAATGTGATATAACAGACGGAACCTATATATTAAAAGACGAATATGCAGATGCAACCATACGTATTTCAGCAAGGACTGGTTATGGTCTTGATGAATTTATGGAAAAGCTGCAGGATATTATTATGGAAAACAGGATAGAGCTGAATAAAGTCTTTTCTTATAAAGATGCAGGAAAGATACAGCTTATCCGTGAATATGGACAGCTTATTAAAGAAGAATATACAGAACAGGGAATAGAAGTGCAGGCAAAAGTACCACGTTCTGTTTACAATCAACTACAATAAAGGAGACATACATGAGTTTATTAACTGTTGAAAAATTATCCCATGGCTTTGGAGACAGGGCAATATTTGAAAATGCGTCATTTCAGCTGAATAAAGGAGACAAAATAGGTCTTATTGGCGTAAACGGAGAAGGAAAATCTACATTTATGCAGATTATCACTGGAAAAATGATGCCCGATGAAGGAAAAATAGAATGGGCAAAGAATGTAAAAGTTGGATACCTTGACCAGCACGCTGTTCTGGAAAAGGGAATGACAATAGAATCTGTATTGAAATCCGCTTTTGATGATTTATTTATCCAGGAACAGCATATGAATGAAATATGTGAAAAGCTTGGAAGTGCATCAGATGAAGAGATGAATTCAATGATGGAGGAGTTGGGAATAATCCAGGATAACCTTACAATGCATGACTTCTACATGATTGATTCAAAGGTTGAAGAAGTAGCAAGGGCACTTGGTTTGTTAGAACTGGGATTAGAGAAGGATGTAACAGATTTATCAGGTGGTCAGAGAACTAAAGTGCTAATGGGAAAGCTTTTATTAGAAAAACCCGACATTTTACTTCTGGATGAGCCAACTAATTATCTTGATGTAGAACATATTGAATGGTTAAAAAGATATCTCATTGAATATGAGAATGCATTTATACTTATATCCCATGATATTCCATTCCTAAACAGTGTCATTAATGTAATCTACCATGTGGAAAATCTTCAGATTATAAGGTATCCTGGGGATTATGATAAATTCCAGGAAGTATATGCCATGAAAAAATCCCAGCTTGAAGCTGCGTATAACAGACAACAGAAGGAGATTGCTGATCTTAAGGATTTTGTTGCCAGAAATAAAGCCAGAGTTGCCACAAGAAACATGGCAATGTCAAGACAGAAAAAACTGGATAATATGGAGATAATTGAACTTGCCAGTGAAAAGCCAAAACCGGAATTTAATTTTAAGAATGCAAGAACTCCCGGAAAATACATATTTACAACTAAGGACCTTATAATCGGGTATGACGAACCACTTTCAAGCCCTCTTAATCTAAGCATGGAAAGAGGCAGTAAGATTGTATTAAAGGGTGCTAATGGTATTGGAAAGACAACACTTCTTAAAAGTATATTAGGACTTATCAAGCCATTAAGCGGTGAGGTAGAACTTGGTGATTATCTTGAGATTGGATATTTTGAGCAGGAGATGCCACCTGATATTAACACAAGTTGTCTTGAAGAGATATGGCAGGAATTTCCTGGATTTACCCAGTACGAAGTACGTTCAGCTCTTGCCAAATGTGGACTTACAACCAAGCATATTGAAAGCAAGGTAAAGGTGTTAAGTGGTGGAGAACAGGCAAAGGTACGTCTATGTAAGCTTATAAACCGAGAAAGCAATATTCTTCTTCTGGATGAGCCCACCAACCACCTGGATGTAGATGCCAAAGCAGAACTTAAACGGGCATTAAAGGAATATAAGGGCAGTATTCTTATGGTCTGCCATGAGCCTGAATTTTACGAAAATCTTGCAACTGAAGTCTGGGATTGCAGCCAGTGGTCCACAAGGGCTTAAAATAAGCTTAATGAGACTAATAAAGGAGGGTGTCTGATACATTTATTGGACAAACATGTATGGAAGATAAAACTAATGTTATGAGGATTCTTGATCAGAAGAAAATCAGTTACACTGCCCACACATATGACAGTTCCAAAGCAATAAGCGGAACAGAGGTGGCAGCATATCTTAACCAGAATCCGGACAGAGTATTTAAAACTCTTGTTACTGTGGCAAAATCAGGTAAAAATTATGTATTTGTAATTCCGGTAGAAGAAGAACTTGACCTTAAGAAAGCTGCAAAAGCTGTTGGGGAAAAATCTATAGATATGCTTAAATCAAAGGATCTCCTGCCTCTTACGGGATATATTCACGGTGGCTGTTCACCGATTGGTATGAAAAAGCTGTTTCCTACAACATTCCAGAAAGAAGCAGAAGAGTATAATACAATAATGTTCTCCGCAGGAAAAATTGGATACCAGGTTGAGATGAATATAAAAGATCTGGCAAAAGTTATTCCGTACAAAACGGCAGATATAACTATTGATAACATTTAATGAAATAATACATACATTCAGTAATCAGGAGGAGCAGCAATGAGGTTCAGAGTACCCGGCTATTATAAACAGTTCACATGCATTGCTGATAGATGCATTGACAACTGTTGTTTTGGGGGTTGGCAGATTGACATTGATAAAGAAACCATTGATTTCTATGATACAGTTCAAGGGGATTTTGGAGATAGACTAAAAAAGTATGTTGATAAAGAAGCAGGATGCTTTAAGCTTAATAATGGACAATGCCCATTTTTACTTGAAAACAACCTGTGTGAAATCTATAAGGAACTTGGACCTGAACATATGGGACTGGTATGTACACAATTTCCACGATTTACAGAGTATTATGGCAATATTAAAGAAACGGGAATTGGTATGGCATGTGAAGAAGCTGCAAGAATTATTCTTAATGATTCTACTCCTTTCATACTTGAAGAAACTGATATCGATGAAGAAGAAATATGGGGAGAGTACGATTCCAGTCTTGGACAGTCCCTGTTTATTCTCCGTGATAAAATAATGTCAATGCTGGATGACACCAGCTTATCATTATCTGATAAACTCTGCGTTATTCTCGATAAGTGTGATTACCTGCAGAATTTGATTAATAATAATAACTATGATGAAATCCGTAAATTCTGCAGTGATATTGATCTAATAGAGGATATTAAAGCCAGTTCATTAAAACAGGATACTAGTACAAGTATAATCACGTCAAATGATAACAGTAAACCGGATAATAGAGTAATAAAAGCCATTAACATGAAAATATGGTGGGCATACCTGGATCTGGAGCCTCTTAACAGCCAATGGCAGGAGCTTAGCAGTAATACATATGATTATCTGTATGAAAACAGTAATGAAGTCTGTTCTCCACCATATGACAATTATTTGCTTGAAATCTATTTAACACGGCTTACAAAATATTATGTATACAGGTATATGCTGAAAGCTTCCTTTGACCATAATCTGACAGGCAAAGCACAGCTTATTGTATCTAACCTTATTATACTCAAAGATCTTTTTATATTCAGGAAGGGAAAGGATTCTAATCAAGATGATGAGAAGATTTTAATGGATATAATACACATTTTTTCAAGAGAAACAGAATATTCTGAAGACAATATATCTGACCTCTATGACAGCTTCATATTTGATGATGTCTTTAGCTGCAAATCCTTGACAAATGCAGCGAGGGGAATATAATGAACACAGTGTAGATTTATCTATTGGAGGTTAACACATAATGATAAAGGATGCCATAAGTTTACTTGTAAAAGGAAATGATTTATCGACCGAAATGATGACTACTGTTATGGAAGAGATAATGACAAATGAGGCAACAGATGCCCAGAAAGCCTCTTTTCTGACAGCATTGGCAATGAAAGGCGAAACAATTGACGAAATCACAGCAGCTGCCAAGGTTATGCGTTCTCACTGTGAAAGATTCTTAAATGACATGGATGTTCTTGAAATTGTAGGAACTGGCGGAGATGGTTCTAATACATTTAACATTTCCACATTATCTGCAATTGTTGCTTCAGCAGCCGGAATTCCTGTTGCAAAGCATGGTAACAGGGCAGCTTCAAGCAAATGTGGAACAGCCGACTGCCTTGAAGCTCTGGGAGTTAAGATTGACATTGCTCCTGCTTTAAGTGCACAGCTTCTTAAAGACATTGACATCTGCTTTTTATTTGCCCAGAAATATCACACAGCCATGAGATTTGTGGGTGGTGTAAGAAAAGAGATGGGTATTAGAACTCTGTTTAACATATTAGGCCCTCTTGCTAATCCAGCAGGTGCCAATATGCAGCTTCTTGGAGTTTATTCCGAAGACCTTATTGAACCTCTTGCTCATGTTCTTTGCAATCTTGGAGTTAAACGTGCAATGGTCGTTTATGGAACAGATTCAATAGATGAAATATCTTTAAGTGCACCTACTAAGGTATGTGAATTCAGGGGAAATAATTTCAAAACATATGAAATCACACCTGAGCAATATGGATTTACAAGATGTGCCAAGGAAGACCTTGTTGGTGGCACACCTGAAGACAATGCAAAGATTGCCCTTGATATACTTAATGACCAGCCTGGTCCTAAGCTTGATGCAGTTCTTCTTAACGCAGGAGCTGCAATCTATATAGCATCAGATAATATCACAATGGAGGATGCTATTGCTAAAGCCCGCGTTCTTATTGAAAGCGGCGCTGCCAAGAAACAGCTGGAAACATTTATTGAAAAGACAAATATCTGATTTCGTTAAACAATGATTTAGCGAAGTTAATAAGTCCCGCCATATCTCTATGACGGGACTTATTTTTTATTTATTCTTCAAATAATTGTGTTGAATAATATCTTTCTGCTGTATCAGGAAGAACTGTAACAACCGTTTTACCTGGTCCAAGCTTCTTAGCCAGCTTAATTGCGGCAGCAACATTAGTTCCACTTGAAATACCACACATAAGACCTTCTTCTTTGGCCAAACGCTTAGAAACATTTAAGGCTTCCTCATCTGTGATAATATAGATATTGTCATAAATTGACTGGTTTAATATATCCGGAATAACACC
>CALZFR010000116.1 GCA_945648485.1 uncultured Eubacterium sp.
AGCACTCTCCCAGCTTGGATTTGTGTTGGTAGAGAATCTTGAATGAACAAATGCCATGGCTGACTCATAGTCAGGGTCTTCCAGATCCTTAAAGAAGCTGCGGAGCTGTCCAACAAGGAACATTCCCTTATATACAATAGTTCTGCTTGAAAGAGAAACTACATATGAATCTTCATTAGTCTGCTCAAAGACTCTTCTTGCCACGTATAGCTTCCTGTCGAAGTCAATTCCCTTATTGACATCAGCAGGTTTCTTAATGAATGCCTGCATTATGTATGGCATACAATCAAGAGCCTTCTTTCCAAGGACTTCTGGCACAGTTGGAACTACACGCCATCCAAGAAACTCGAGATTTTCCTTCTCAACGATAATCTCGAACATCTTCTTTGCCTGGTTACGTTTCAGTTCGTCCTGTGGGAAGAAGAACATACCCACACCATACTCTCTCTCATCGCCAATCTGGATACCTAATGGCTTAACTGCCTTTTTAAAGAATTTGTGGGAAATCTGAAGAAGAATACCAACACCATCACCGGTCTTTCCTTCAGCATCCTTACCAGCTCTGTGTTCCAGATTCTCAACAATGCTTAAAGCATCTGAAACGGTCTGGTGTGTCTTAATTCCCTTGATACTTACAACTGCACCAATACCACAGTTGTCATGTTCAAAAGATGGGTCGTAAAGCCCTAACTGTCTCTGCTCATTTTCCATAAGTAGTTTTCATCCTTTCATGTTCTTTCTTCTCTTAGCACACAGTCCTGCGTCGCCTTGAGGATAATATACGCCTTTTTGAAGCAGTTGTAAACAACTTTTTTCGCTGAGTTGTCTGATTATTTGTATTTTTATCCTTTTCTATGCTAATTGTCAGAATATTTCATTTATTTTCTTTTGATAACATACAAAAATAGCCACTATTTATTAAAAATAGTGGCAAAACAAAACTAAAAAATATATGGTAAAATCTGTTTTTTACTTTAGAAAATTAAATTGTATCTAAATTGTATGTGTATTAATTGAAGTTTTTCTTTCATCAACAATGAAATCAACTGCCTGTGGAAGCACATCAAAAGAAATATCCTTTCTGAATCCTCCAAACTCACCGTCAAGAGTCCAGGCAACATCTACCGGAGACTGGAATTCAATATGGTCAGTTTTAAAAGACTCAATAACATTATTATTCTCATATTGCTGTGTCAGCAGTCCAGTTACAGCCTGATGCAGCTCCACAGGATTATTAATCTGCCTTAAAAGAGTCACCTCAAAGAGACCATCACACAAGTCAACATTCTTGCCAGCCAGTCCCTTAACGCCTCCCACAGAACGGGTATTACTTACCATTCCGTACAGGAAATTCCCTTCAAGCTTTCTGTCACCTGCCCGGATGCGGAGATACTGTGGTTTCAAATCTGTAAGACTTCTCATCCCTTCAATAATATATGCCTGATGTCCCAGCATATTCTTAAGTTCCTGGGGAGTAGCATAGGACACCTCTGTAAATGCCCCAAATGCGGCAACATAGTTAAAATTTCTTCCACTGTCAGTCATTCCTATATCACACCTGAAAGCTGTTCCCGTAGAAATAACTCTGGCAGCCTTAACCATGTCTTTTGGAATTCCCAGGCTGGAAGCAAAATCATTAGTTGTTCCGCTTGGGATATATCCAACCGGTATATTGGTTCCATGCTGCTTATTCAACCTGATAACAGCCCCAACAGTTTCATTCAACGTACCATCCCCGCCGCTGCATGCGATAATGTCAAACTTTCTGCCATATGTGAGAATATATTCATATCCGTCCTTAGGTGCCCTGGTAGGATACACTGTAACCTGCAGACCATTCTCTGAAAAAATTCTTACAATATCCAGAAGTCTGTTTTTAATCTGTCCCTTTCCCGAATTGGGATTAAAAACGAATAATATTTTCTTCATACACTAATCTACCTGTCCCATTTATCACACAGTGCATTAATCTGGTCAGCAAATTTAGCAAGGTCTTTATTGGCACCACCTTCATTGTGGTTAATTACAGTCATCAGACGCTGGCCGGCAGCAATAAGTCTTGCAAATACACCCTGATTACGCTTATTAACAACAGTTCTCCTTGATTTCTTCTCTCTGTTACCCTCGCTGATACAGCGGAATTCTGTAAGATTAAACTCTGCACCAGTGTATGGAGCAACCGTATCAAACCCATACTCACTCTTTAAACATTCAGCAAATTCATCACAAACGGAATCCTCACCATGGACAACGAAAACCTTTTCCGGTTTCTTCTCAAATGAGCTTACCCACTTAATCAGTCCATTCTTGTCCGCATGACCGCTGGAACCCGGAAGCTGTGCAATCTCCGCAGATATATCAACTGGTTCACCGAAAAGCTTAATCTGACTGGCACCATCTACTATGGCTCTACCTGTTGTTCCAAGAGCCTGATAACCAACAAACAGAATTGTACACTCTGGTCTCCAGAGATTATGCTTAAGATGGTGTCTGATTCGTCCTGCCTCGCACATTCCTGATGCTGATATTATTACCTTAGGGTTAGGGTCAAAGTTAATAAGCTTTGAAGCCTCCCCTGTTGTTGCAAACTTAAGTCCTTCAAATGTAAGAGGATTAATCCCCTTCTTAATAAGCTCCATAGCCTCGTCATCAAAGCATTCATAGGTATTCTTGCCAAAAATAGATGTGGACTCTATTGCAAGAGGACTGTCCAGATATACGTCAAAATGCCTGTCAATGAGATTCTGTTCCTTAATCTGCCTGATATAATACAAAAGCTCCTGTGTTCTTCCTACTGCAAAGGATGGAATTACAACATTACCGCCTCTGTCTAAGGTTCTTTTAAATATCTTTACCAGTTCTTCAATGTTATCCTTGTTATCCTCATGGAATCTGTTACCATATGTTGATTCCATAACAACATAATCAGCCTCTTTGATATATTCAGGGTCTTTGATAATAGGCTTATTGATATTTCCAATATCACCAGAGAATACAATCTTTTTAGTAACAGGTCCATTATCAGCATCCTCTGTAACCCAAACTTCTATACTTGAGGAGCCCAGAAGATGGCCTGCATCAATAAACCTTACCTGGATACCATCACACAAATCAATCTGCTCACCATATGGACATCCCACAAACTGGTTCATAACATTGATTGCGTCTTCCATGGTGTAGATAGGAACGAATTCCTTCAATTCCTTATTGGCACGCTTTGCTTTCCTGTTACGCCATTCCGCCTCGAACATCTGGATATGCGCACTATCCTTTAACATAATGTCACATAAATCCACAGTAGGTCTTGTAGCGTACACCTTGCCACGGAAACCCTTACTGTACAGGAGAGGAATCAGACCTGAATGGTCAATGTGGGCATGGGTAAGAAGCACAAAATCAACTTCTGATGCCGGGATTGGCAGCTCCTGATTCTCATACACATCATTGCCCTGCTCCATACCGCAGTCAACCAGAATATTCTTACCATTAGCCATTAAATAGTGACAGCTTCCCGTTACCTCATGGTCAGCTCCTAAAAACTTAATTCTCATAGCTACACCCCTATTTCTGCACATATATATAATAAATGTCATGAATCCCTGTGCCCTATGTGCCTGGCCCAGCTTCATTAATTAAATTCTAATTTAATATCTGTAAATGTAACATCTGCATTTCTGGAAACAAACATTCCTGCATACACATGGTCAGGGTCTATGCTTGTAAGTCTGAAATCAAATCCACCTGTAACAGCTTCATCATCTCCAAAAAACAGCGAATAACCATCATTAGAACTTATAATCCTGCAGTCGTATGTCTTTCCCTTTTCAAGCCCGCCACATACTGCCGGACCCAGAAACAGATTACTGTTCTTTCTGGCGAAGCATTTGTCCAGACTATTGTTCCTTGTAAGATGAAATGGTGCAGCTGCCACGAAATCTCCCAGTCCCTGTGGGGTCTGCATGTCAATATAACAGTCATCACGCACCATAAGTCCAAATGAAACCTGGTCATTCATAAAGTAATCATTAAGGGTAACCTTAGCAGAGAAGGTAAAATTAACCCCGGAAGGCACTGTAGTGTAATACATGGCAATGCCATCTGTCACAGCCGATATCTTACCTGCATTATCCCTGACAGCAATGTGCACACCATTCTCCACAGGTTCAAGTGTAAAATGTGAAAAATCTCCTCCCGGAGGAATATCCCCAAAGACAGTACCTTTCCACTGCTCATATGGTTTCCAGTAAACACTGTCCTTAAGATTGGCATCAAATACCACAGGAATATATTCCGGATTAGATTCAAGGTAATCCTCTGACGGAAACTCTGCATCAAGCACATGCTCTGACAAGCCTGGAACAGCCAGCTTCTTAATCTCATTAAGACACAGGTACGCATTAACTCTTCCACCCCATATATTGGTATGGGTATTATCTACGCTGGAAGCCTTGTCAGAAGGCCATGCATGAAGCTTTGCCGTATTATCCGGTCCCATCTTATCATAGAGTTCTTTAGTAATAGAAGTCATATCAACCACAGGAATATTAAGCTCACTTCCCATAGTTCTTATGGCATCCGGGTAATCCCCACCGACGAATTTGTCCTGGTCAGATGTAATGTGAAGCATGTCCGAAGTCCATTTACCATCAGGTGTTCTTCTGACAATGGGAGTACACAGAATAGTTGTGCATCCTGCTTCTTTTGCTTTCAAATAATAATTAACATACAGAGAATTGGCAAAAGAGCCTTCATCCATGTACCCGCCTTTTCCAGCAGTATGTCGCTGTTCCTCCATCTTTTCGTCATTATGGCCGAAGCCGATAAGAAGATAATCCCCCTCTCTCATTCCTCCAAGCAGCTGTCCATATTCCGGCTCAGACAGAAAGCTCTTGGAACTTCTTCCAGAAAGTGCAAGATTCTTCACTTCAATAGTATTATCAAGATACTGGTTAAGCATGGTTCCATAACCATACCTTGGATAGTAGAACTTATCGTTAAATGGACTTAAAGTTGAATCTCCTACAACCCATAAAGTTGACATACAATCTCTCCTTTTTTGTGTTTTTCTACATTTTTCTTATATTGTAGAGTATATTGAAAGTAAATTCAATTAAAATGAGATAAAATATCAATCTATTATCCTGTCCTGACTTTTATCAATTTAATTGTATAAATTTACATCTATCATCAATAACCAATTCCTGTGGTTTTACAAAGCATGGCAGATATAAAAAATTCACTCCTGCTTCCTTAGCCTGCAGAACAGCTTTTGCAAATTCTGCATGCATCACTTCATTAGGTCTGACTTCATATACATTTTCCATCTGGATAACAAAGGCTGCAATACACCTGTACCCTCTTTCAGTAGCTTTAATTAATTCTCTCAGATGTTTTACTCCACGTTCTGTAGGCGCATCCGGAAAGTATCCAACTCCATTTATTTCCAGAGTACACCCTTTAACCTCCATCAGATATTTCTCATTATCACGTTCTATATAAAAATCCAATCTGGAATCTCCATATACATATTCCGGCTTAACATAAGCCACATCCTGTTTACTAAGCCACTCTGCCACCACTTTGTTAGGTGCCTGACTGTCAATATTAATAAGTCCAAATCCTGCCTTTTCAACAGCTATCAGGTCATACCTGGTTTTTCTTTCAGGATTGCTGCTTTTTTCCAGATATACAGTAACTCCTTTGATTAACAGTTCCCTGCATCTTCCTGTATTTTTAACGTGTACTGTCTCAACTTTGCTGACTCCATCTTCACAGACCCGAAGACTGCCCGGTGAGGCACATGGACGGAATGTTGTGGTCGTTAAAATAGCGGCACATAA
>CALZFR010000117.1 GCA_945648485.1 uncultured Eubacterium sp.
CTGAAGGCTTTAACAGGTTGTTAGGTGAAAGCAGCATGAATCTGCACTCAGCCTGGGCTTCAACTGAAAGTGGAAGATGGACAGCCATCTGGTCACCATCGAAATCGGCGTTGAAAGCTGTACATACAAGTGGATGAAGCTTAATAGCCTTACCTTCAACAAGGATTGGCTCAAATGCCTGAATACCAAGTCTGTGAAGTGTAGGAGCACGGTTCAGCATAACAGGATGCTCTTTAATAACATCCTCAAGTACATCCCATACATCATTCTCAAGAGCCTCAACGCTCTTCTTAGCCTTCTTAATATTCTCAGCCTTGCCACGTCTTACCAGTTCTCTCATAACAAATGGCTTGAAAAGCTCTATAGCCATCTCTTTTGGAAGACCACACTGGTAAATCTTAAGCTCTGGTCCTACTACGATAACTGAACGTCCTGAATAGTCAACACGCTTTCCAAGAAGGTTCTGACGGAAACGTCCCTGCTTACCCTTAAGTAAATCAGAAAGTGACTTTAACGCTCTGTTACCTGGACCTGTAACAGGACGACCATTTCTACGGCCATTATCAATCAGGGCATCAACAGCCTCCTGAAGCATTCTCTTCTCATTACGAACAATGATTTCAGGTGCTCCAAGCTCCATCAGTCTTGCAAGACGGTTATTTCTATTGATAATTCTTCTATATAAATCATTAAGGTCAGATGTAGCAAATCTTCCACCATCCAGCTGTACCATAGGTCTTAAATCTGGTGGTATAACAGGAACTTCAGTAAGAATCATCCATTCTGGCTTGGTTCCTGCATTGATGAATGCCTCCATAACCTCAATTCTCTTGATTAATCTGGCTGCCTTCTGGGAAGTTGTATTGGCAAGCTCTTCCTTAAGCTTTACAACCTCCTCCTCAAGATTAACATTCTGAAGAAGCTCTAATACAGCCTCTGCACCCATCCCTACGCGGAATGTATCGCCATACTGGTCATACGCCTCTCTATATTCCTGCTCAGTCATGACCTTCTTAAATGGAATGTCAGTCTCGCCTGGGTCAAGAACAATATAAGATGCAAAATACAGCACCTTTTCAAGATTCTTAGGTCCAATATCAAGTATTAAATCCATTCTGCTTGGGATTCCCTTGAAATACCAGATGTGTGATACAGGAGCTGCAAGGTGAATGTGTCCCATACGGTCTCTACGAACACTGGCCTTAGTAACCTCAACACCACATTTATCGCAGATAATACCCTTATCCTTGATTTTCTTGTACTTACCACAGTGGCACTCCCAGTCTTTACTTGGTCCAAATATTCTTTCGCAGAACAGACCATCTCTTTCTGGCTTCAATGTTCTGTAGTTAATAGTCTCTGGCTTGGTAACCTCACCATGTGACCACTCTAATATATTCTCTGGAGAAGCAAGTTTAATCTGAATCTTATCGAACTTCATTGAATTATTTGACTTCTTTGATTCCTCTGCCATCTTTCTGCTCCCTTCTTTTAATACTGATCTGAATTGCCATCATCATAGCTGTCATCTACATCGTAACCTTCATCAAAATCATCAGCAAGATCCTCATACTTAGTCTCACCGAATTCATCAACAGTCTGCTCCATAAAGCCAGCCTGCTTAAGCTCACTCTCATCGCTCTTGCTGTATCTTCGGTTATTACCATCTTCAAGAACCTTCTTGAAATCAGTAACCTCGTAATCAGCGCTCTCAAGAAGCTTAACCTCATTGTCGTCCTGATCTAATACACGGACATCAAGTGCAAGTGACTGTAACTCCTTAAGAAGAACCTTGAATGACTCTGGAATTCCTGGTTCAGGTATATTCTCACCCTTAATAATAGCCTCATAAGTCTTAACACGTCCTACAACATCATCAGACTTAACTGTAAGAATTTCCTGTAATGTATGGGCTGCACCATAAGCCTCAAGAGCCCAAACCTCCATCTCACCGAAACGCTGTCCACCGAACTGAGCTTTACCACCCAGTGGCTGCTGTGTAACAAGTGAGTATGGACCAGTTGAACGTGCATGAATCTTATCATCAACCAGGTGATGCAGCTTAAGATAATGCATGAATCCTATAGTAACAGGGCTGTCAAAGTACTCACCTGTTCTACCATCACGTAGACGCACCTTACCATCACGTCCGATTGGAACGCCCTTCCACTCAGCTCTGTGATCCTTATGCTCATCAAGATACTGGAATACTTCTGGATTAAGTTTGTCCTCATACTTAGCCGCAAACTCATCCCACTCAAGATTTGCATAGTCATTTGCAAGATCAAGAGTATCCATAATATCATTCTCATCAGCACCATCAAATACTGGTGTTGAGATGTTAAATCCTAATACCTTGGCAGCCAGGCTTAAATGAATCTCAAGAACCTGACCGATATTCATACGTGAAGGCACACCCAATGGGTTAAGCACAATATCAAGTGGACGTCCGTTAGGAAGGAATGGCATATCCTCTACTGGAAGAACTCTTGAAACGACACCCTTGTTACCATGACGGCCGGCCATCTTATCACCAACAGAAATCTTTCTCTTCTGGGCAATATATATACGAACAGACTTGTTGACACCTGGTGCCAGCTCGTCTCCGTTCTCTCTTGTAAATACTTTAACAGCGACTACGATACCATATTCGCCGTGAGGAACCTTAAGAGATGTATCTCTTACTTCTCTTGCTTTCTCACCAAAGATAGCTCTAAGAAGTCTCTCCTCAGCTGTAAGTTCTGTCTCTCCCTTAGGAGTAACCTTACCTACAAGAACATCTCCGGCACGAACCTCAGCACCGATGCGGATAATACCATTTTCATCAAGATCCTTGATAGAGTTAGTTGCAATAGAAGGAATATCTCTTGTAATCTCTTCTGGTCCTAACTTGGTATCTCTTGCCTCTGTCTCATACTCCTCAATGTGGATAGATGTATATACATCATCTCTTACAAGTCTTTCACTAAGTAATACAGCATCCTCGTAGTTATAACCTTCCCATGTCATGAAACCGATAAGAGGATTCTTACCTAAAGCGATTTCACCACCTGAAGTTGATGGACCATCTGCAATAACCTCGCCTGCCTTAACCTCATCGCCCTTGAATACAATAGGTCTCTGATTGTAGCAGTTACTCTGGTTACTTCTTGCAAACTTAGTAAGCTTATACTCACGGATATTGCCGTCTGTTTCCTTAACAGTAATCTTATTAGATTCAGCTGATAAAACAACACCATCTGCCTCAGCAACAACGCATACGCCTGAGTCAATAGCAGCCTTGCTCTCAATACCAGTTCCAATAACAGGAGCCTCTGTAGTAAGAAGAGGCACTGCCTGACGCTGCATGTTAGAACCCATCAGGGCACGGTTAGCATCATCATTCTGAAGGAAAGGAATCATAGATGTTGCAACTGAGAATACCATCTTAGGAGATACATCCATAAGGTCAATAAGACTCTTGTCAAATTCAGATGTCTCATCTCTGTATCTTCCTGAAACAGTGTTCTTTACAAAATATCCATTCTCATCAAGAGCAGCATTAGCCTGTGCTACATGATAATCATCTTCCTCATCAGCTGTGAAGTAACGTACTTCATCAGTAACTCTTGGATTCTTAGGATCAGACTTATCTACCATACGGTAAGGAGCCTCAACAAATCCATACTCATTAATTCTTGCATAAGAAGCAAGAGAGTTAATAAGACCGATGTTAGGACCTTCAGGAGTCTCAATTGGACACATTCTTCCGTAATGTGTGTAATGTACGTCTCGAACCTCGAATCCGGCTCTGTCTCGTGACAAACCACCTGGTCCCAATGCAGAAAGTCTTCTCTTGTGAGTAAGCTCACCAAGAGGGTTGTTCTGATCCATGAACTGTGACAGCTGTGAACTTCCGAAGAACTCTTTAATGGCAGCTGTTACAGGTTTAATGTTAATAAGTGACTGTGGTGACACGCCGCTTAAATCCTGAGTTGACATTCTCTCACGAACAACACGCTCCATTCTTGAGATACCAATTCTGAACTGGTTCTGAAGAAGTTCGCCAACTGCTCTGATACGTCTGTTACCGAGGTGATCGATATCATCCTTAGTACCTACGCCATACTCAAGATGCATATTATAGTTAATAGAAGCAAGGATATCTTCTACTGTTATATGTTTAGGGATAAGGTCTCCAATATTCTTAGAGATTGCCTCCTTAATATCATCAATGTTGTCATTATCAGCTAATATCTGGGCAAGAACAGGATAGAATACAGCCTCTGTAACTCCAAGTTCTTTAGCCTCTTCCTTAGTTATATCAACCCATTTTGTAATATCAACAGACATGTTAGAAAGCACTTTAACCTTCTTTGTCTTGAAAGTACCATCGCTGTCTCTGACCTCAACGTTAAGGAATACAGATGGAACGGCAGCATTCTGGATAGTCTCGCCTATCTCTCTTGTAAGCTTATCACCTGCTTTAGCAAGTACATTACCATCATTATCAACTACATCCTCAGCAAGAACATGTCCAGCAAGTCTGTACTTGAACGAAAGCTTCTTATTAAACTTATATCTTCCCACCTTAGCAAGATCATATCTTCTTGGGTCGAAGAACATTCCACCAATAAGAGATTCTGCACTGTCAACAGATAATGGCTCGCCTGGTCTTAACTTCTTGTAAAGTTCTAAGATACCTTCCTGATAATTGGTAGAAGTATCCTTCTCCATAGTAGCAAGAAGCTTAGGCTCTTCGCCAAATATATCAATAATTTCAGCATTAGTTCCATAACCTAACGCTCTGATAAGAACAGTAACAGGTACCTTTTTGTTTCTATCTACCTTAACATAGAATACATCATTGGCATCTGTCTCATACTCCAGCCATGCACCACGGTTAGGAATAACCTGGCAGCTGTAAAGGAATATCTTACCATACTTATCCTTCTGTATATCATAATAAATTCCAGGTGAACGTACTAACTGGCTGACAATAACTCTTTCCGCACCGTTAATAACGAATGTACCTGTCTTAGTCATAAGTGGAAGGTCGCCCATGAAAATCTCATGTTCGCTGATGTCTTCGCTCTCCTTGTTATGGAGTCTGACTCTGACCTTTAAAGGTGCTGCAAATGTAGCATCTCTTTCTTTACATTCCTCAATAGAATACTTGACTTCATCTTCACACAACTTGAAATCTACAAATTCCAGACTTAATCTGCCGTTAAAGTCTGTAATTGGAGAGATGTCATCAAAAACTTCTTTTAAACCTTCGTCCAAGAACCACTGGTACGAATCTTTCTGAACCTCAATGAGGTTAGGCATTTCAAGGACTTCCTTTTGTCTTGAATAGCTCATTCTGACGCTTTTACCGGACTTCACTGGACGTAATCTGTTTTTCTCCATTGACGTTTCACCCCTTGTTTTCTTTGCTTTATTTATTACATTATTAATATGTATGTTCAGACTAAGCACAACATACCACAATAGTGCATTGTCCATGATAACACAGGGGCGGAAATAAAGTCAAGGGATTTATAGGGGTTTTGTGAGGTTTTTTTGAGGTGAGGAAGATGTTGTGGCGGAGGGGGTTGGGAGGGGCTAGATGTAGGGGTGCTTTTCCGGACGCACGGGCATCTGCGCTTCGCTGGATGCCTGGTGCTGGGTGTTGGGGACGGATTGTCTCTCAAATTATCGCTAATTCATGTATTTCCTTTTCTTTATCTATTGTATTTCATTATTTCTTCTGATATACTCATTATGGGTGCTACCATTCACGGTAGGCGGTTAGTC
>CALZFR010000118.1 GCA_945648485.1 uncultured Eubacterium sp.
CATTTACATAAGCAAATCTAGGACATATTACTTTCTTGTCATTAACTATAAATGTTATGGTAGAATTATATTCCTCTAACTGTCCAATTGTAATATGAGCTGGCTCACCAGCAGTAGATTCATGAACTTCAATAACATCATTCTGTTCAATCCTTGAATTAAGATTGGCGCGCTTTCCATTAAGGAATACCTCGGCTCCTTCACCTGGTGTTCCTCTAACAAGTCTGCTCTTACCATTAACTGTAAACTCAAGTTCTTCTCCTCTTCTTGGAAACAGCTTATCATTAGGAAAACCAATTTGCATAACAGCATCTACGACTGTAAGATGATTATTATCATACATCTTGATTCTCTCATTATTAACATTAACAAATACAAAGCTGTTTTTCTGGGTATAGTAGTTTGTGCATATACCTACAGGAGTAACATAAAGAGAATCTTTCATGAATCCGGTATCGCCAAAATCTACAGTTGTAAGGACTTCTTCTCCACGGACAGCAACTCTTTCTTTTGCAATTCCAAGGCATGCAGCAACTTTATCTGTATATCCTCGCATTTTACCGCCACCACCAACAACAAAAACAGCATTTACAGACTTTCCACCATTAAGTTCTTTTATCTTTGATGCACATTCTTTAGCCATTTTTTCAATAACGGGTGCAGTTACTGTTCTCACCTCTGAAGCTTGTACTTTCTGGGTAAGGCCCATTATATCCTTGAATGTAACAAGACCTTTGATTTTTTTGCTGGCTTCCAGTTTTATTTTCTCTGCAGTGTTAAAATCAACAAGATAATGTTTTGCAATCACTTCTGTCAGTTCATCACCAGCAAGAGGAATCATTCCGTAGGCAATGACACTTCCATCTTTGGTGATGCATATATCTGAGGTACCTGCTCCAACATCTATTAATCCAATGTTTAGAAGTCTGTATTGCTCAGGAATAGCTATATTCATTGCTGCGATAGGCTCTAATGTAAGACTTGCAACGTGCAGACCGGCATATTCAACAGATTCATACAGACCATCAACAACTTCTTCCGGAAGGAATGTTGCAATTAATGTAACTCCAATCTTATTTGCTTTATGTCCTTCAAGGCTGCTGATTTCAAAAGAATTAAGCTTATATGTAATAGGTGTATTACCAACACAGTAATACTTAACATCATCTGAATTCTCATTGATTATGGAATGTGCCTTCTCAACTGCAAGGAGATTAAGGGAATAAATATGTTCTGAATTAACTCTTGTCTCATCCTCAAACTCAACGTCTGCTGAAGATTTAATTGTTTTAAGAACACGTCCGGCAGCAGCTATACATACATCGGTAAGAGTAAAACCAAGCTGTCTTTCAAGGTCATTTTTTACCCTTCTTATTGTATCTCCAACTTTATATATATCATGAATCTGTCCATCAAGCATAGATCGTGTATCGTGTTCAGCCTGAGCCATTGCTGCAATATGAAAAATATTATGCTCAAGATATCCAACAACACCAACAATGCTTCTGGTTCCAATATCAAGACCAAACACAAGGTCATTTTTTACAGAAGATAAATCTGCCATGACTTTCCCTCCCTAATTTGTACAAAACATTAGAAAAAATATATCATAATTATAATAAATTAACAAGTTGTGACTGTGTATCAGATAAATTTCCACTATTGTCAATTACATGGTCACATTTTTTCAGATATTCATCCTGTGACATCTGGGAATTGATTATCAGACTGATTTTCTCATCAGTGTACCCTCTGTCATTTTTTAATCTTGCTTTTCTTGAATTAATGTCTGCTGTAATATACCACACTTCATCACAGAATTCTTCGTAATGTTCTTCAAAAAATAATGCTGCTTCCACTAAAATGTAATCATAATAATTCTCTCTTTTAATTTTATCTATTATTATAAGAATTTCTTTTTTTAAAAGTGGATGGACTATATTATTTAAAAGCTTCCGTTTGGCATCATCATTAAATATAATGTCAGCAAGGTAATTTCTGTTGACTGAACCATCCTTTGATATACATTTTTCTCCGAACTCCTGTGAAATTTTATATACCAGGCTGCTTCCAGGACTGTACAGGGATTTTGCTATATCATCAGCCATAATAACGTAAGCGTTGTATTGATTTTTAATAAGTTTTAAAACTGTGGATTTACCACAGCCTATACCACCTGTAATACCAATAATTTTCATACTTTAAACCTGTAATTAATGTGCCTCAAACCAGTTATTTCCCTGTTGTAAATCAATCTCCAGAGGAACTTTTAGTTTGGCAGCATTCTTCATGCCGTCTGATATTATATTCTTAACATCATCTATTTCATCTACTGCTGTTTCTACAAGAAGTTCATCATGAACCTGAAGGATAAGTTTTGATTTATATCCACCCTGCTTTAAGGAGTTATATACATTAATCATTGCCAGCTTAATTATATCAGCTGCACTTCCCTGGATAGGTGCATTCATTGCAACCCGTTCTCCAAAAGATCTCTGCATAAAATTACTTGAATTAAGTTCAGGTATGGGCCGTCTTCTATTATACATTGTAACGGAATAGCCTGTTGTCTTAGCTGATTCAACCAGTCCATCAATAAAAGATTTTATTGTTGGGTATGTTTTAAAATATTGTTTAATATATTCATCAGCTTCTTTTTTTGATATGCTTAGATCCTGGCTTAATCCAAATGAACTGATTCCGTATATTATTCCAAAATTAACAGCTTTGGCATTCCTTCTCTGCTGGCTTGTTACCTGGTCAAAGGGAATGTTAAATACCTGTGAAGCAGTAATTCTGTGAATATCCTGAGCAGAATTATATGCTTCTATCAGCTTATCATCTCCAGACATATGAGCAAGAATTCTAAGCTCAATCTGGGAATAATCAGCATCAAGAAAGACATATCCATCTTCTGGTATAAATACTTTTCGAATCTCTCTCCCCAGTTCCATTCTAATTGGAATATTCTGAAGATTTGGTTCGGTACTGCTTATTCTTCCTGTTGCTGTTATTGTCTGGTTAAATCGGCTGTGAATTCTTCCATCTCCTGCAATGAAAGGTACAAGACCATCTGCATATGTGGATTTCAGCTTGGTTAATGTCCTGTACATAAGTATCTTATCTACAATTGGATAATCAAGTGCAAGCTTCTCTAATACATCAGCAGATGTTGAATATCCGCTTTTTGTTTTCTTACTGCATGGCATTCCAAGTTTTTCAAACAGAATCACACCAAGCTGCTTAGGTGAATTAATATTAAACTCTTCCCCTGCTTCTTTATAAATGTCTGCCTCAAAACAGGAGATTTTCTCACCAAGCATGTTACTATATGTGGCAAGCTTATCCCTGTCAACCTTTACTCCCTGTATTTCCATATCAGACAGAACAAACGAAAGAGGCATCTCTAATGTATCAAAAAGTTCATAGCAATTGCTTTCAATTAGTTTATCTTTAATTGGAATCCAGCATTCTCTGGCGGTATATGCCTTTGAACATGCGAATTTTACCAGATTATCAATATTAAGCATACATAACTGGCTTAAAGTATTTTTACCAACAAGTTCAGATTTAGAAGGAACATTTATATGCAGATATTCTAAAGCAAGATTGTCACTGTCAAAATAATCACTGATTGGATTAAGAAGGTATGCTCCTAAAGCAACATCTGCGAAACAGTTTTCTTTAATGTTATCTTCTAATTCAGTTGAAGATTGTTTACACAATGCAGAAAGAATATCCTTAATATTCATTGAAATAAGCAGACGTTTACCAGATTTTATTGTAATATCGCACATGCTGCAAATCTGCTTAACAATATATTCGTCTGAAACAAAGCCTTGTTTTAATATAAAATATATTCTATCACGGTCTATACACAGAGATATTCCTGAAATCTCTTCGTTTTCCCATGCAAGATAAAATCCCACTGTATTGTTATTACTGAGAGACAGGCATGCTTCTTTAAAGCAGTTATCTGCCTTTGAAAAATCATCAACCAATGTATATTTATCAAATATATCTGGTGTCTGCGAGAGAACATCACTGTTAAAACGCTTAAGAAATGTTTTAAAATTAAAACGCTTAAACAACTCATAAGATTTTTCATTATAGAAATCTCTTATAAGAGCCTCATCAAGATTAAACGTTACAGGAGCATTTATGTTAATTTCTGCAAGAAATCTGCTTAATCTTACCTGTTCTTTATTCTCTGATATGGCTTTCTTAGCCTTTGGTGGTGTTATATCATCAATATTATCAAGTACATTTTCAATTGAATGGTATTTTTTAATAATAGCCTCAGCCGTTTTAGGTCCAACCCCGGGTGCTCCTGGTATATTATCGGAACTATCTCCCATCAATGCTTTCATATCAATAAACTCCGAAGGAGTTACTCCGTAAAGATTATAAACATCTTGTGGAAGATAATTTTCAACTTCATTTCCATTTGATTTGGTTTTCGGAATACGAACCATTATTCTATCTTCAACAAGCTGTAAAAGATCCCTGTCACCTGATATAATAACAACATTCATATCATCTGAAGCACAGCGTTTAGCAAGAGTGCCAAGAATATCGTCAGCTTCATAACCTTCCATTTCGATTGTGTTAATATTCATGGCATTAAGAATTTCTTTAATCAGAGGAACCTGCTGTTTAAGCTCGGGTGCCATTGTTTTTCTTGTTCCTTTATATTCTTCATATACTTTATGACGGAAGGTAGGAGCACTTACATCAAAAGCAACTGTCAAATAATCAGGTTTTTCTTCATCAAGAAACCTGAACATTATATTTAGAAAGCCAAATAATGCATTTGTATGAATTCCCTCGCTGTTGGTCAGGTCTGGAACTCCATAAAATGCTCTGTTTAATATGCTGTGACCATCAATTAATAAAATTTTCTTCTCCATTATAATCCTCTTCAAAATATATATAAATTAACAGAATTTTATAATAAATAATACAATAAGTACCACAAACAGTATAGTATTATTGATTAATATGACAAAATTCATTATTTTTTCATTCTCACCATACCAGTTGAGATAACTGACTCTATCTTTAATATGCTGTTCAACCATTCCCTTAAAATCAAATACATTCAGATATTTACGGTATTTGGGATTAACGTCTTTTTCTTCTGAATCATTAAGTCCATATTCTATAATATAATAGATTTCCATTTCTTCACGACAGTCTTCACAATCGGCAACATGGTCAAGAAACATAAGCTCATCTTTATAATTCAACGTCTCTTTGTGAAAATCTGGTATCATCATCTGGTATTCTTTACATTTATTCATAGTAATCACCATATCTAAGCGGTATATAACAACAAAAAGCCCTATAAGTGTTACACTTACAAGGCTTTAATGCAGGAGAAGGGATTTGAACCCTCATGTTGTCACCAACGGTGGATTTTGAGTCCACTGCGTCTGCCGTTCCGCCACTCCTGCCCAAAAAATATCTGTAGAAAACGAAAAATATCACAGCAAGATGAATTGTAACATATTATTACAATGATAGCAAGAAAAAACTGAATTAATCCCCATAACAGTTTTAAAAAGGTCATTATCCACAATGACATACCAATAAATTCATTGAAAGATAATGACCCTTTAAATACATTAAATCCTATTGTAAAGTTCCTCATATTTTCTGGCAGAACTATTCCAAGAGAAATCTTT
>CALZFR010000119.1 GCA_945648485.1 uncultured Eubacterium sp.
GATTTCTTCGTCGTTCCAATTTCCTTTTATATACGGGCATGGGGCAGAGCCAGCGCCCAAACCTGGCTTGATTTTCTTAGCACGACACCTTCTGCGTCATGTCCTCAATAGAACACGTGGTTTCCGATAATTGTAAAGCTTGATAGCGTCTCAAGAGCAACACTGTATGATGGTCTGAATGCAGTATACTCTCCCACATTGTTAGTTCCCGACAAAGCATCCATAGCAGCCATGAGACACTCCTGGTTTCTAGGTCCTGCATTAAGTCTTGCCTGGAACGCTGCACTTGGTCCGCCGGCTCCGTCAGACACCCCTGAGAACTGTGACCTGGCATATATTACACTTGCAATACTGCCAGGATATCTTGAACTTCTTACCCTGTTTAGTACTACATTGGCAACTGCCAGCTTTCCTTCATAGCACTCCCATGCAGATTCCCAGTCAATTACACATGCCAGCATCCATACCTCCTGGTCTGAAACTGACATAACCGGATTATAAGATATATCAACCTCCTGCATAGCCGCTGCAATCTTGGCTGCCTTTGCTTCTTCAGCCCTTCTTGCCGCCTCTGCCGCAGCTGCTTCCTCCTCTGCAATCTGCTCTGAGGTCTTGCCAAATGCAAGATTATAATTAAGTGACATATCTGCCTCAATTACATAACCATCTCCATTTTCTGTAGATACTATCATATAATCTCCGCATCTTCCTACAGCCTGAAGCTCTGCTCCATTATCAAGAGTACATATAAGTCCCACATTAGCAGGTGTTTCATATACAAATGCCCTGTCAGACATAACAGTGGCTGTCATATCACCGCCAATAACCTGAGCTTCTTCTCCAAAGCAAAGATATGCTGTATTCACATACCCTTCCAGCTCACCAGAAATAATTCTGGTCCATACAGGCCCCTGTTCAACTACTTCTGCAATATTATCAGTAAACAGTCTTCCCGCGACATCTGATTCCTGGGTTGGCTGACTGTAAACCTCAAGGTAATCCTCGCTGATTCCAACTGCCAGGCCATCATATATGTTGGTTATCTTACGGCTTTCCATGCCCAAAGCAACTATATCAGCTGTATTTTCAGAGTAAGTGGCCTCTTTTACAACATTCTGTGTATCTTTCTCACTTCTCTTTCCAGTAGTAACTGCACTGCTCATACCAGGCACTAGCGGCATTAATATAATCACTGCCATCAGCCCTAAGTACACCAGTACTCTGCTACGTTTACGCTTCATTAAAATCCCTTTCTAACATTTGACATTCCCTGAGAGCCTCTGCATCATGCTTTTTAAGCAACATGCTCCTGCTCATAATATTCAAATGTTACATAAATGTTACATTTATATCAAAGGCATTGTAACAAAGTTTAATATTTTTGTCAAATTTATCCAGTTATCGTCTCTGCCTTGCCGCTTCAAATGCCAGAACAGTGCAGGCTATAGCTGCATTCAGGGACTCAACCTCCCCTGACATAGGAATCTTAACAAGACAGTCAGCAGCTGAAACTGCCTGGCTGGTAAGACCATTTCCTTCATTTCCTATAAGAAATGCTGTTCCACCAGTATAGTCAATATGTGTATAATCACTGCTGCCCTTAAGGTGGGCTGCATACAGCTTAACCCCTTCCTTCTGTAACTGCCCCAGTGTATCTGTAAAGCTGCCGGCAATTACATATGGCATTCTGAATATAGAACCCATAGTCGACCTTATTGTTTTAGGATTGTATATATCAACAGAGTTGCTGCTGATTACCACTCCTGTAGCACCTGCCGCCTCTCCCATTCTTATAATAGTGCCCAGATTCCCTGGGTCCTGCAGATTTTCCACACACAAAACTAAAGGTGCACTGCCTTTTCTGTCCTTTCCAAGAACGTCTGAGAGAGTGTACCTTTTCATTTTCACAACTGCCATAATCCCCTGTGGTGTCTTAGTGTCCGACATATGGTTGTATACATTGTCACTTACCACCTCAGTAATGGCTTTATCATATTTATATTCACAATTCTTTGAGAAACTTTCTGAAATATATATCTTAACAAGATCAGAGGATGGTACCTCTGATACCATCCTTATCCCTTCAACTACATACTCTCCGTATTCTCTTCTTTCCTTTGCCTTCGATAAAAGCCCCAAAACGTGCTTTACCTGTGAGCTTCCTGTACTTGTAATCATAATTATCTTGAAAGCAATGTACTGATATTAAACTCATATTCGTTAATATCCTTCTTCATTGCTAAAGCCTCATCAATATCATAGTCTACAAACTTACCATCCTTATAAGCCACAATTCTGTTGCTCTTACCCTCTGCCAGAAGGTCAACTGCATAAGCTCCCATAACTGAAGCATACATTCTGTCCTTACATGTTGGTGAGCCACCACGCTGCATGTATCCAAGAATTGTTGCTCTTGTCTCAATACCTGTAGCAGCCTCAATTCTCCTTGCCATTCCTGTTGAATGTCCGATACCTTCGGCATTAATAATCAGATGATGCTTCTTTCCCTTCTTTCTTCCTTCAATAATATGATTGATAAGAGTCTGCTCATCATTATCATATCTTTCAGGAAGCAGAATATCCTCTGCACCATTGGCAATACCACACCAGAGAGCTATATAACCAGCATTACGTCCCATAACCTCAATGATTGAACATCTCTCATGGGATGTAGATGTATCCCTGATTTTATCAATAGCCTCCATGGCTGTATTAACAGCTGTATCGAAACCAATTGTATAATCTGTACATGCAATATCAAGGTCAATTGTTCCAGGAAGTCCGATAGTGTTCACTCCATTCTCTGCCAGCTTCTGGGCACCTCTGAAAGAACCATCACCACCAATTACAACAATACCATCAATCTTATGCTTCTTACATACTTCAGCAGCACGCTTCTGTCCTTCCGGAGTCATGAATTCAAGACATCTTGCTGTATAGAGAATTGTACCACCTCTTGAAATAATATCTGCCACACTTCTCTTATCCATATCTATAACTTCATCACTTATAAGTCCATTGTAACCTTTCTGGATACCCTTAACCTTAAGACCCTTGTTGAGTGCAGTTCTGACAACAGCTCTGATAGCTGCATTCATTCCCGGTGCGTCACCACCACTTGTAAGTACACCAATTGTTTTAATCTCTTTTGCCATAACTACTCCTCCCTCGTCACATACAGACTTAATTAATTACATTTTGATATTTTTTCCACAAATCGACATTATTGTACATCAATAAAAACAAAAATGCAATAAACATTATGTGGTCTCAATATTCTTCTCTCCATATATTTTACGCAGGTCATCAATAAGCTGTGAAGTGACACATATATTTTTGCTATCAGGCCACTTGTAACGCTTGTTTTCCTTGGTACAGTACACTATTACAGAATCTCGTCCGTCAGAGTCTTTAAGCATCTCCTCCAGCTGGGGAGCCTTTTCCTTATACATCGCCTCATCTTCCATACGAATCCACAGTACTCTCGGCACCTGTGAAAATGGAGTAATGGACTCACATATAAGCCTGCCATTCTCATCGGCATTGGCCTGAACCCTTCCTGTTATGAATATTTTATCATTACCATCAATAGCACCTCTGTTATTGGCAAAACTCTTAGGAAACACAACTACCTCAACTGTTCCAAACAAATCTTCAATAGTAAGAATTGCCATAAGCTCACTTCTCTTAGTAGTCATGATTTTTTTGTTCATAATCATGCCGCCAATAGTCTGCTTAGAGCCATCTGCCACCTTTGTCTCTCCCAGTTCATCATCAATCTCGAAGTCCTGTGAGTTTGCCGTAACGTGCTTTCTCCACATTCCTGCATATTCATCAAGAGGATGTCCGCTGACGTATACTCCAAGAACCTCCTTTTCATATTCCAGTTTTTCTTCTTTATTGAATTCATCCAAATCCGGCATCTTAATCTGGAATTCAGATTTGGCGCTGTCATCCACTATATCAAACAATGACATCTGGCCTGATATGGCGTCTTTCCCCTGTTTAACCTCATTATCAAGAATCTGGGAATATACCCCCATCATCTGTCGCCTGTTTGCTCCAAATGTGTCCATTGCCCCAGCTTTAATAAGGTTTTCAACTATCCTCTTATTAAGAGAAGTATACAGTCTTCCAATGAAATCCTGCATGCTTCCAAATCTGCCATTCTGCTGCCTGTCTGCAATAACTGCCTCAATAACAGGTCTTCCAAGTGCCTTAATGGCAGAGAATCCGAAACGTATTGAATTCTCCTCAGTTGTAAATCCCATATAGGATTCATTTACATCAGGAGGAAGAATAGGTATATTCATCTGCCTGCATGCATATATATACCCCTCCACTTTAGAAGTGTTGTCTGATACTGATGTAAGCAGGGCACACATATATTCAACAGGATAATGTCTCTTTAAGAATGCAGTCTGATAACAGACCACAGCATATCCTGCAGCATGGGATTTGTTAAATGCGTAAGCTGCAAAGCTCATCATTTTATCAAATATAAGATTACCCACCTCTGCAGAAACTCCATTCTTAATACAGCCAGGAATTCCCTCTTCTTCATTGCCATATATGAAATTCTGTCTTTCCTTTTCCATGACTTTAAGCTTTTTCTTAGCCATGGCTCTACGAACCAGGTCACTGCGACCCAGGGAATAACCAGCCAGGTCACGTACAATCTGCATAACCTGTTCCTGATACACAATAACGCCATAGGTTGGCTTAAGAATAGGTTCAAGCTGAGGACAGTCGTACTGGATGTTATCCTTGTTCTTCTTTCCCTCCACATACTGTGGTATATAATCCATAGGGCCTGGTCTGTACAGGGAAATTCCTGCAATAATGTCATCTAAACATGTAGGCTTAAGTTCCTTCATGAAATTCTTCATGCCACCGCTTTCCAGCTGGAACACGCCATCACATTTACCGGAACTGATAAGTTCATAGACCTCCGGGTCTTCATAGCTGATTTTACTGATTGAGAATTCTGGATTTTTCTTTCTTACAAGAGCTTCTGCATCACTTAGAACCGTCTCTGTACGCAGTCCTAAGAAGTCCATCTTAAGTAATCCCAGTTCCTCCAGGGTATCCTTCTCAAACTGGGCAACAATCTCCCCATCAGCACCTATAGACAGCGGAACATACTCCCCAACCGGTTTTCCACTGATAAGCACCCCGGAAGCATGGATTGATGCATGACGTGGAAGTCCCTCCAGCTTCTTACTTTTTTCAATCAGATCCTTTACCTGCGGGTCATTCTGATATAACTCCTTAAGGTCAGGATTTTCCTGAATAGCCTTATCTATTGTTATATTAAGTTCTCTCGGAACCATCTTGGCTATGTTGTCCACCATGGCATAAGGCAGATCCAGAACTCTTCCCACATCCTTGATAACAGCCCTTGCTGCCATTGTTCCAAATGTAATAATCTGTGAAACACAGTCCTTACCATATTTACTTATTACATATTCAATAACCTTCTGGCGGTCGTTATCTGAAAAATCCACATCAATATCGGGCATTGTTACACGCTCAGGATTAAGGAAACGCTCAAAGAGAAGATTATATTTCATAGGATCTATATCAGTAATTGTAAGGCAGTAAGATACAAGGCTTCCAGCAGCGGAGCCTCGTCCAGGACCTACTGCACAGTCATG
>CALZFR010000120.1 GCA_945648485.1 uncultured Eubacterium sp.
TCAGAAGACGCTATCAGTCAGGATAGCGCCTTCGCTTTTTTACAGAAATAATATTATTATCTTTCCATTGGTTCCTTCAAATATAAAGTGTTAATATTTGGTAATGTATGACTATCAGAAGCTGTGACCGCCGCCACCGCCACTGTGACCACCACCGCCACCGCCGCCACCACTGTGACCGCCGCTGCTTCCACTGGAAGAACTGCTTCGTGGTGAATAGGTTCTTGTCTGGCGAATGAAGTTAACGCTTACATTGTTAAATGCATTGTTTGCAAATACACCATTTACAATTTCATTATCACTTGCTTTCCGTACTCTTGATGTCTGGCGGACGATGAAGTAATTAATAAGAATTGCAATGGCTATGGCAAGTAGGGCATTACTTATGTATTTCATAGGCTGGCTTATGCGCCTTCCCTGAAGCAGGGCAGCCTCCTGAATGAATGCCTTGTTGGCACAGGAGAAATAATCCCTGTCAGAAGCATAAGTGTATACATTGTCAGTAATAACGTTGGCATAAGCTGTGGTGATAGTAGAATATATGCTTCCGTCACTGTAAATCCATATATTTCTGTTATCCATATCAATAAGAAATACAGTTCCGCTGCCAGTTCCGAATATTGAGTTATAGTAACGTTCAATATAGGTTTCGGTGCTGTATGAATTGTAATCAATGCTCTTGAATGCAACATCACCATAAGGCGTAATGTCCTTCATCGTCTCAGCCAGCTGGCTTTTTTCACCATCGGTGAGAAGCTGGGCATCGTCTTCAATTACAACTCTGTAACCTGTCTCGTCGTTTGTATATACAGTGCCATAATACTTGTCAGTGGACATAGTTTCGGCACCAGGACCGATTCCATCAATGCCAGTTGCTGCATATGCAGTGCCTGAAGATATCCATACACATATCAGGAAAATTGATAAGAATGATATCAGTTTTATGAAAGGTGTTGTGTTACGCACGGTCATCACCTCCTGAATAGTTGATGAACTGAGGAAGCTTTCTGGTTGAAAGTACATTGTAGTATTTTATAACTCCAAGAAGCAGTATTATTACAGCGGCAAGACAGAGAATAGCACCTGCATAGTAAAACAGGTCTGATACAGGGGCTGTAAACTGGATTACAGCAGCAACAACAACGGCAGCCATAGTAATGAATGTTGCCGGCATGTGCCTGCCTGTCACAACAGAGTAGGGCTTGATTGATGCAGCGCTGCCTGCTATTGAAAGAATCACAGCCACATATGTAGCAAGCCTGAATATGCCAGAATTATCTATGTCAGCCGTCAAAAATGAAAACATTATAAATACAAAAGCAAATATTATAACAACAAGTGCTCCCGCACCAGAGCTGTTCTTCTTTTTCTTTTTATTCTTTCGGTCATAAGAATTCTGCCCTGGGGTGTTGTAGCATACAGTACCATCATTTGTCCTACCATTTCCATTGTACTTGCCAGACTGTATATTTTCAGGAAAATCAGGCATATCCCTGTTCATAATCTGGTTTAACTCAGAAGAATACAGGAAGCATACTAAGGCTGCCACAATTGCTGAAAGTCCCAGAGTTGTGGAAGGCAGCAGCGTAAGAAATGCATTGAGCAGCACAAATACCGGTATAGCCAGAATCAGCGAACTTATAATATATTTTGAAATTGATACAGGCATGTCAGCCACAACTTTTCCTGTCTGTCCGTTAACAGTGGCGTAGGCAACCCTGTCCTTGTTTCTGTAAGACATGAACCACACTGGGAACATGGCTCCGTCAGCCGCTTTGCACTTAGGGTTGAATTTCGACTTTGCTGATGCAGCAGTCTCATCAAGGGAGACAGCGCCCAGTTCAGGACGTGTTTTCACATAGTCATAGGTCTTGGTGGCAGCTATGTCTATAGCGTCAGAAGTGTATGTATCCGGGTCCACATCAGCAGTATCAGCATAGAAACCGCACAGATACGATGGAGTGAAACGGTTCATATTACGCACATCATAAGGGGCAATGCTCTGGCTTAACTGGTCATCAAAGGATGATGAGGCATCGTAGGATATTCCCTTATATGATGAGTTAATATCACCTGAAACGCTGTATTTGTCTGTGATAATGTAATCACCTCTGCGGTAACTCCTGGAAGCAGACAGGGAAACAGGACCTTCCTCTGTTATATGGTAAGCCCAGTATGGCATATAGATTCCCCTGAAGCTGTCAATGAAACGGGAATCCTTAAGCTCCTTTGGGGCAAACCAGGCACGTCGCATATGCTTTGCATAGGCTTTCTTACAATCCTCTTTAGTTTTAGTAAAAGGAATTATATAGCCCGGACGCTTTTCTTTTCTCAAATTGCTGGTAAGAACAGTTGAAGCTCCGCAAAATGTACAGAAATTGGCAGCTGTGTTGTCAGAACTGACAATCTCACCACCACACTGGGGACATTTGAATACGGTTACATCGTAGAAACTTTCTTCCTCAGCGTCCTTTTCCTTGGAAATCTGGTAAGGGTCAAATTCAGACTGGCAGTTTTCACAAGCCAGCTGCTGGGTGGGAATGTTGAATCTCAACTGACCACCACAATTGGGACATTGATACATAGAACATCTCCTTTCAATGATTTGGTTTATTTGCTCTTCTTAAAAAAGTCCTTCCATGCTCCCGGATGGAAAAGAATCAGCAGTGGAAACAGCTCCAGACGTCCGGCAATCATGTCAAATATAAACACGTACTTTGACAATACGCTGAAATCTGAAAAGTTGTGGGTAGGCCCTACCAGCTCAAGACCGGGACCTACGTTGTTAATAGTTGTAGCCACAGCTGTAAATGTAGTTGTCAGATCCAGATTCTCAAAAGATATGATGAATACTGATATGGCAAACAGGGCAATAAATGTTATCATGTGTACATTAACTGAACGGATTACGTCATGTTCAATAGATTTTCCATCCATCTTAATCTTCTTAACACTGTGTGGATGGATGTAGGAATTAAATTCCTTGAATATAGTCTTAAACAGAATAACAAAACGTGACACCTTGATTCCGCCACCTGTACTGCCGGCACAGGCACCCACAAACATCAGCATTACAAGGATAATCTGGGATGTTTTCGGCCACAGGGCAAAATCAGTTGTGGTAAAGCCTGCGGTTGTAATTATTGAGGCAACCTGGAAGGAGGACTTGGTTATTGTGTCAAATAATCCCTGGCACATTGAGTATATGTTACATGATATAACAACAATGGAAAACAGGATTATTCCCAGATAATAGCGGACTTCCTCCAGCTCAAGCACCTTCTTAATATTACCGAAGAATATAAGATAATATGCATTAAAATTAATTCCAAACAGAATCATGAATACAGTTACAATCCATTGCACTGATACAGAGTAGCTGGTAAGAGAATCATTTTTAATGCCAAAACCACCAGTGCCTGCTGTAGAAAATGAAGTTGTTATGGCATCAAACACCGGCATACCTGCAAATATCAGGAATAGAAATTCCAAAAATGTGAGTCCGAAGTAGAACACATACAGAAGCCTTGCAGTGTATCGGACTTTAGGAACAAGCTTGCCTACAGAAGGTCCGGGACTTTCAGCTCTCATCAGGTTAATGTTAGAGCCCCCTGACATTGGGATAATGGCAATAAGGAAGACTAAAACACCCATGCCTCCAATCCAGTGGGTAAAGCTTCTCCACATAAGGGAACATCTGGAAAGAGCCTCAATATCATTAAGAATTGATGCACCTGTGGTAGTGAAACCGGAAATTGTCTCGAATAATGCATCCGTGTATGACGGAATCTCTCCTGTCAGCACAAATGGCACAGCACCAGCCATACCCATTACAATCCAGCTTAAAGCTGTTGATATACAGCCTTCCTTAAGATATATAACGTAGTTTGCAGGTTTTTTAAGGGAGACGAGAGTTCCGGTTATAATACATGCAAGGGCAACAATAACGTATACCAGTCCTTGTCTTTCCCCATATATCAATGCAGTAAGGCATGGTATTGTAAGAAGAAAGCCTTCAATTTTAAGAATCATGCCCAGAATATATCGAATAATTGATTTGTTCATTGTCCTTAATAAATCCTTTTAAATAAACAGATTAAAGTGCTATATCATTAATATTGTCAAAGCCCGTTTGTTTAGTAACAATCATAACAGTATCACCAACCATGATAGAGTCATTACCGGTTGGAATAATAATCTTTCCGTTGCGGTTGATGAATGAGATAAGAACATCATTTTTCAGCTTCAGGTTCTTCAAAGGTATATCAGTAACATGAGAAGGTTTATCCACCAGAAATTCAATGGCTTCAATCTTATAGTCAAACATGTGGTAAAGGGTTTCAATATTGCTGTCCTTAGAGTTATTTCTGGCACGGACATAGGCTATAATGGCTTCAGAAGCTATATTCTTAGGATATACCACACTTCCCAGGTCAAGGCTGTTTACCACTTCCTTAAAATTAATCTTGTTAATCTTGGTAATAACCTTGGCGTTGGAAACTTTTTTTGCATACAGTGTAAGCATGATATTTTCCTCATCAATACCTGTCAGAGGTACAAATGCCTGTGAGTGCTGGATTCCTGCTTCTTTGAGGATATCAGGGTCAGTTCCATCACCATTTATTACGATTGCACCAGGAAGAATGGTGCTGAAAAACTGGCAAGTTTCTTCATTCTGCTCTATAATCTTAACACCAATCTTCATGGACAGAAGTTCTTTGGCAAGATAATATGCAAAACGGCTGCCACCAATAATCATGACGTCCTTTACCTGCCTTGTGTTAAATCCTATTTTCTTCAGAAAGCTTCTTGCAGAGTTCTTATCTGAAACAAATGAGATAACATCACCAGCCATAAGCTGGAAGTCACCATTAGGAATATAGACCTCATTATTACGCTCAATGGCGCAGATTAATATATCGTTGGTAATCGAGTTTCCAAGTCTTGCAACAGTTATTCCGTTAATAATATTGTCTTCTGGAATCACGAATTTAACCAGTTCTGCCTGTCCATGAGCGAAAGAATTAACCTCAAGGGCAGTAGGAAGATACAGTATTCTCGCAGCCTCCTTGGCGGCTTCAAGATCTGGATTAATAATCATGGCAAGACCAAGTTCATCCTTGAGGTATGGGGCTTCGTTGCTGTAATCAGGGGTGCGGACCCTGGCAATGGCTGCACAATTTCCTACACGCTTTGCAACTGTACAGCACAGGAGGTTAAGCTCGTCCGAGTTAGTTACAGCAACAATAAGGTCGGCACTGTCAACTCCCGCATCCTTCTGAACGCTGTAACTGGCTCCATTTCCCACAACTCCCATAACATCATACAGGTTGGTTACATTCTGTATTACGGAAGGTTTCCTGTCAATAACAGTTATATCATGACCTTCTTTCGTAAGCTGCTCAATCAGAGTAAGACCTACTTTACCACAGCCAACAATTATTATATTTAGACCATTGGTATTCTTTTTAGACTTAAACATATTAATCTCCCAATAATATCCATTAATATTTTGATATACGAATTGCTCCGTTGCGGTGCAACTCCCGCAATTCTACCCA
>CALZFR010000121.1 GCA_945648485.1 uncultured Eubacterium sp.
GTGATGCCCCTTCTTTAGAAATCTCCTGCCCGCTGTACTGCCCTTTTACTGTATAATCCAGCGGTTTTTTCTCAATAAAGAAATATACATATTTAGTTGGAATCGTAAACTTTGACGTTCTTTTCTGTTTTCTTGCAAAGTCTGAAAGTTCATAATGATACCCATCTCCATCCAGCATTCTTAATTCATCTGTTGGAGAAATAATAGTCCAGTTATTATCTTTGCTCTGGTTCTTAATCTTGTACATGCAATACACAGCTCCATTAGTCTGGAGAATATTGACACGTGAGTTCATGGCTGCCGGTCTTACGCCATAGTCTGAAAACAGAACCAAACCAACTGCAACAAATATAACCAGCGAAGCAATATTATATATCCATCTCTTCTTAATAAATCTTGTCAAAATAGAAGAAAGAAAATCCAATGCAATTCCTACAAGAATTGTAAATGAATACATAAAATATATCCTGCACCTGTTCACATCCATAATTGATGGAAGCTTAACGTATGAAGAAATTAATATCAATCCTGTAAATAATACACCAAGGGCAACTGTCACATACTGGTTTCCTATATCTGAATCATAATCTTTTCTGTCAATAACAGCCAGTACTGTTCCTGCAACAGATATGACTGTTACAAGTATAATCATAGCATCTGCCCACATTTCTGCCTTATAATAAACCACTGCCTTGCTGATAGTAGACACAAATCCCTGATACATAATATTCAGCCTGTTAAATATCCTGCCCGCCACACTAAGCAGCCTCTCACCGGCAGATGAGGTTTCTTTCGCATCGTTCTTAGCGTCCTCGTCCGGTGTAACAATAACTGTTCCATCAATATCTGTAATAGATAATCCGGCATTTTTTAAATCCTCATCAAAAGTAGAGCTCTTAGTCTGATTATCTGTTGTCTGACTGCTGTTGCCTTTAATTACGTTAAGGCCCCATCCGATTGAACCCTGAAAATGATTGCCCTGTGCGATAGATACTCCCATAGGAAGTGCGGCAATAATTACTCCCCCAATTAGTGCAGCCATGAGCCTTAAAAAATAAGATGGTCTGAAAAATCTCATCCAATACGCAAAAACTATGGCAACACAGAATATTCCCACAATCATGGCTCCATAAAAATGTACAGCAATAGATAGTGAGAAGCTGCATGCTGCCCCAGTCAATTCAAAATATTTTCGTCTCTTGTATTCCCTGTCCTTTTTTCCTTTTGTTCTCTCATGCTTCATATATTCAAACAGGAAGTAAAGTGTTGGAAACAGAAACAAAAATCCAAATTCCTGGGGAAGATTGGCAGAGAATCTGCTGTAACATCCGCTGTTCATGAAATTAACTGCCACATATATAACCAATGCCCCATAAGCTGCATATCTGGATTTAGTGAGATATTTAATAAATGCAAATAAAACCATATGCACATAGATTACATTAGTCATTGCAAACAGTCTTAAAAGCACTGATGTATCTATCCTGAATACTGCATGAAGAAAATAAATCACACAGTGAAAACCATGTGGATACACACCTGCAACAAATATTTTATTATCTGACATAGCATTAATCCAGTAATTATGAACAGCCACATCTGATGCCAGATATCCATAATTCTTAATACTGTTAGAGCCATACATATACCCTATCAGCACAATCAGTGCCAGCAACAGTATTCCTTCAAGATTCTCCCTGTTGTTTATTACTGACAGTTTTTTAACCTGACGAATCAGAAAACATACAAAACCGTTCCACGTCTGCTTAATAAATGTCTTAACTCCCAGTGTTCCCCGGAGCAGCCTGCTTATATTCTGTCCACCCCTAAGAAGCATCTCCCTTAATTCTTTTCTGTGTGGTTTAATTAAGGCAAACAGTACCGGACACAAGTACGCAGCAATTAATGTAAACATATTTGATATATGTATCAACTGTAATATAAAAACAATATTAATAATATAAAAATTGCCAAAAACAACATATATCAGAAATCTTTCGCATAATCTTCTGTTTGACAGCTTTTTCCCAAGTACAGCTGCTGGCACACATAACACCAGTAATGAGTACAGTGCCAGAATCAGAACTGACCAAAGGGTATTGGATAAATCCATCATCAGATTTCCCTTCCCTGCGCATTTTTAGCTAAAAAGCCTGAAAATCTCAAGAGTATCCTGATCAATTTTAATATCAGACTTTTTCAATTCACTCATGGTTTTAATGAAATTCTCTCCATCATCCATTCCATAGTAGTATCTTAAATAACATTTGTAAGAGGAAAGCCTTTCACCGATTTCCTTTTCAGCTC
The DNA here is from genome assembly GCA_945648485.1 of uncultured Eubacterium sp. Classification (GTDB taxonomy): domain Bacteria; phylum Bacillota; class Clostridia; order Lachnospirales; family Lachnospiraceae; genus Lachnospira. The sequence continues at coordinate 2,308 of CALZFR010000121.1, forward strand.
TTTCACACCATTTATAAGCATCTTCAGGAAATCCTATTGACATAAGAAAGCTTACAATCCATTCGTAATAATGGTCCTGCAAAGTTTTAGGATCATATTCATACATCCTTGTAAAAACTTCCTCCATCATCCATACATAACTTTTCTGTTCAGACTGCCTGAATACATCCTGGCTGATTGTGTCATATATTAGATTTACCAGTTCATTACAGGCATCCAGATCAAGGGGTTTACTATCTTTAATTGTCTGATACAGCTTGTGGGTGCTGTTACGGAACTCTCCAAGCTCATCTCTTAACGCTGCTGCTGCATAATGTGATGTTTCACTATCCTCACTGTTAAGTGCATAGGTTATGGAACCCAGTGATTTCTTAATATCCTTACGGATAATATTCATCATAAGCTCTCTCTGGTTACGATAATCACTGATAGCTACCGCCTCCTGAACAGCAACGATACTCCTTTCCTGCTCCATATCGCTTTTCTCAATCTGCTCAATTCTTTCCTTGCTGAATACAACATCTGATAAATCTACAGGTTTTCTGAAGAAAAGCTTTCTGAAAATAAAGGCAAGTGCGTAATATACAATAATGGTAACAGGAATAGCCAGAATAATCAGCAGTAATATTATTACATCTTCACTCATAGGCTACCTACCTTTCCAGTCTTTCCAGCAATTCATACTCATATCCGGCATCTGCAATACGTTTTTCAACGTACACGGCATCCTGTGAGTTAGTATTAGCAAGAAGCAGATAGGCATTACCATCATTGTTGCTTCCTATGTAGTCTGAATTCCTGACAAGTTTCACAAGGGCGTCATTAGCCTTTATCAAATCCTTATCAGGGATTATTATCTTAATAAGCGTACAGTATGCAAGGCCTTTGTTTCGTGCATTAACGAACGCCTCCAGCAACGTCCTGAATGCATCTGCATCCAGTATTCTTGTTCCCTCTATGTATCGTTCATTCTCCAGCATCTCGATGTATCTGTCAGACCTGAGCACTGCATTCTGAATCATGAAACTGATTACCCTGAACCTGTTAGTCTGTGCCATATTCATCTTTTCCCATGCAATATTCCACAGCATAATAATCGAGTTCAACTCATCACTCTCCACAATGGCAACAGCCATAAGAGGGTAATTCTTTGTAAGCTTCTTGTTTACATAAACCTCCCCCTTCATCAGTGCCTCATACATGTCTGTATATTTAGTATACTCAATAGAATTTCCAAGAGATCTGGCTTTAGGTGATGTAGCTGACATAAGACGGGCGAAGCTCCTGTTTGAAACATTGTAGATTGCCACATCATTACAATCCATAAGTTCAGACACAACCTCTGCCGCATGGAAGAATACTTCCTCCGGGGCATCTCTGTCAAGTTCAGCTGTAATCTCAAATATCTTGCCCAGACTGTCTGTCTGGTTAATAACCTGAGTCTGAAGTTCATCCTTTAACTTGGTATTGATCATATTAATATCTTCAATATCCTTAAGACGGCTGGCAAGATATACTGACTCATCCTTCTTATCTTCCTGTGTTGTCCGTATCTTATCCCTTAAATATCCCACAGAAAGTCCAAGGATAACCAGCTGAGCCATCCATACATAAGTATTATAATCCAGCATTACATCAAAACCTGTTCTTGAATAGGTTTGTCTGAACAGATATCCAGCAATAGACAACACGGCAGAAAAGGCGGCCTGCTGCTGTCCATATACTAAAGCAAATATCTCCACATATATAAGATATGGATCAAGCTTGGCAAAATAAGCACTTCCAGTTACTCTGTTATTAAGCATGAAGAAAGGAATGAACAATACCAGATTCTCAACAAATGGCAAAGCTGCGGCAGCTAGCCTTTTGATATCATTCCAGATTTCTGTTTTTCTGTTTTTCTTTTTCTTTTCAACCTCAATGAATTTATTAATATTCTGGTTAAATGCCTTAATCATTATATCTGCACACTGGGATGCATCTTTGAATACAACTACATTCACCTCATCTGATACATCAGTAACAGGTACATCATTCATAAAATCTTCTTTAATGTTATAATCCCTGGCAATCAGAACGCTGTCATCCAAAGCTTCTACCGTATCACATACTTTATCAGACAGCTCATCCTGGGTTATTGTCACTTCACAGCCCAGTCTGTATATTGGGTTGCGGAATGAAGACTTGTTTATTATGTTATATAACGCTTCAATAAAGTCATTGATATATATTGGCGAGTAATATTTTCCTGAAATAGTTGTCTTCTTCTCAGAATAAGCCTCAATCAGCATTCTTGCACACATATCCGATTTAAGTACAGGGTCGTCAGGATTTTCCGGCTCATAACACAGATTATCAATCCTCAGCGTAATAATATCAGAATTGCAGTTCTGCCTTACATTAGTGCAGGAAGCTTCACCATTCTTTAATGCCACCGCCTTGTATATATCAGCATGCTTAAAGAATCCCTCTGAATATGTATCTCTTTGGGCATTAATTATTTCCTTGTATTCAGTTCTTGTCATGAATTTAACTTCACTTGAAGACAGATAAATGAACCTGCCGTGACCAAGAAAAGCAAAGGCATTCAGACAGTTGAACAGACCATTGCCAAAACTGACCACCTCTGAATATCCGTTGCTCCATACATAATTAGAATCGAAGGCTCCAGAAAAAATTGTTACATCAGGATTAACACTTTCAAAAACTTCCTTAATGCAGTCATTATCATATGAAAATACGTAATGCTCATATACATTCTGGAATACGCCAACATCAGATTTGCTGCTTGTTAAGACATATATATCATGTCCTTCCTTGCTTAATTTCTGGATAATAGCAGCCGTTACTTTATTATATCCCCCTATAATAAACGCTTTCATTACTAACTCCTCATGATATTATTACTTATTAACCCATTTAAAAAAACGTCCACATCTGTAAGTGCCTGATTATAAGATATTCCGAAATCCTTAACCATATTACATGCAATTTCTTCTTTTTCTTTTTTCTCGTCCAGTTGTTTCCATATGTACGCCCCTGTTGAATTAAGCCTCACAGGTCTTACGTACTCCCCATTCTTCAATTCATCTGCATTACTGTCATCCTGACAGGCAGGATAATCCCCTCTCATTATCAGCCATGACATTCCAGCCACTTCCCGAAGATAAAAGCCATTATTCTTTAACATGAGCACATGCCCCTTCTCCCAGAGTTTCATGGGTAAAATTCACAGTCCCCCATGAAAACATA
>CALZFR010000122.1 GCA_945648485.1 uncultured Eubacterium sp.
TTATATTTTTTGCACAAGAGTCTGCAGAGAACGGAATATTTACGTTTATGTTACTGATTCAATGCTTTATTTCAATGCCTTTTTTGTCACAGTTAAGTACCTGTAAGTTTTGTGGTAAACGCACTTATTATCATTCATTGTATTCGAATAGCTGCCAATACTGTGGTCGTAAAATAACGTGATTGTCATAAAATAGTGTACATATATTGGAACCTAATAATATGAATAATGAAAGAGGAGACTAGTCAAATGAATGGTCTCCTCTTTAATCTTAAATTAGTTTCTTGAAAATTTCTTAACGGCTGCAGTTCTTCTCAACGTTGAATAGTCAGCTACGTATATAAGCAGGAACATTACAAGAGAAAGAATGCATCCACCTAATACATCTACAACACTGTGCTGCTTTAAGAACATAGTTGAAAGACATATAAGCACACATGTTATCAATGAGAATAATCTTACACCAAAATGATTCTTTAACACATCACATCTGTTAATTGCAATGTGCATTACAATTGAATTATACACATGTATACTTGGAAAGACATTGTATGATGAATCTACCATATACAATGGAGCCACAAGCTTTCCAAAGAAATTGTCAGGTATATAAGCAGGCCTTAAATCAATTCCGTTAGGATAAATCATACATATAATCAGACATGTTGACATTCCTATTATAAGTGAAAGTGCTAACTGGATATATTCCCTGTCAGATGCATATATCATGAAGAACAGGCATCCTGCCACAATATATATGAACCAGAAGTAGTAAGGAACAATGAAGTATTCACAGAACGGAATGCTCTGGTCAAATGCAGTATCAATATAATGCATTCTTGGGTGATCCCCTGTAAATACCCTTTCCAGTGCGAAAAACCATGGAAGATATATAAGGACATATATTCCAAAAAGGGGACGCCATTTTTTAAATTGAACTTTCATTAAATATAACCCTCCAATGAGCTTTGTTAAATAATATCTTATGTAACATAACACTCAAGCAAAAAACAGTATAGCAGAAAGAATATATAAAGGCAAGCAGGATAATTGATAGATGGTGAGTGATGGGCTTTCGGAGAATAGAAAGAACAGTTTTTATTCCTCACCACTGTGTCGAATGGTGTAAAGTTGCAAAAATATTTATAATATTATATAATTAGCAATAACTGTGCGTATGCATGAAATATTAATATTGCTTCAGAAATGAGGATAATTATGCTTAAGCTGAATCATATCAAAAAAATATATGACAAACAGGAAATTCTTACTGACGTGAACTACGAGTTCCATGAAGGGAAGATATATCCTATTCTTGGAGGAGCAGGAGCTGGAAGGACAACACTGTTTGAGTGCATTTGTGGCGATGTTCCCATTGATGGTGGCTCAATAGAAACCAGGTCAAAGAGGGAACTGTTCTTTGCTGCCAAGCAAAGTGTTCTTCCAATGTATATTTCAGGCTATGAGTTTATTAAGTTTTTATGCTCATTTAAGAAGGATGATGTAACTCCTGATGAATATCTTGATAAGGTAGGAATAGACGATTTAAGACATGATCTTATATGTAATTATTCCTTTGAGAATAAGAAAAGACTGCAGCTTGCGGCATTTCTGGTTCAGAGACCATATGTGGTTATGTTTGATGAACCTCTGGATTTCTGCAGTGATGATTATATAGATACATTTTTACATGTATTATCTTCAGAGTGCCAGAACCATGTTGTGCTTATATCAACAGGAGTGCTTCCTGTTGCCTTAAGAATCAGTTCGGATGTACTGATACTTAATAACGGAGAACTTAATGAAATCTCAGAAGAGATGATTAATATACCTGAAATTAACAATGCAATTCTTGACATACTGGGAGATTTGGAAGAATGATAATTTATAACAAGATGTTTGCTGAAAAGATTCTGGCACATGTGGAACATACTAACAGATTCCTTCTGATGCTCTACAAGGTGCCTGGAATTGGTGAGAATCTTTATCAGAAGATAGTTTTTGAGGACAACAGGAAGCTTAAGGATAATCTGGGAAGGGCTGCTGAAGTCTTTCTGATTCTTCTGGAGTTTTTAAGAAAATATATCTATGTCCTTCTGTTTATGTATGTTCCATACAGGATAATAGGACATTTCTGCCCTCTGGTGGCAAGCCATCAGGAGACAACCATGGTGTATCTGTTTTTTATGCTTTCCAGCCTGTGTGGCAGCATTGCCAATACCACAATAATGGCTATGGGAGACAGGGATTATCTTATGATAAGGGTATTTCTTATCAGTCCCTATATGAATTTCTTTGGAAAACTGATATACAAAGTCGTAACAGATTTTGTATATTTTACGCTGATTTTGTCTATGTTTGGTGTGACATTCTGGCGGGCTTTGTGCTTAAGCATCCTCACAGCAGCGTGCAGACCTGTGGGAGAGATGATGGCAATTCTTATATTTGAGAAATCTAAGAAAATATATAACAACAGAGGTACATTTAACGGAATGGTTATGGCTGTATGTGTTCTGCTGGCATATGGACTGCCTGTGTTTACAAGAAAGGTGGGAGCAGGTTGGCTGTGGGCTGCAAGTCCACTGGCAGCGTTGATAATGATTATTGCAGGAGCAGCAGCAACTGCGTACCTGTGGTGGTATAAGCATTACAGAAAAATAGTCCAGGAGGCTATGTACTTGAGACGGGAATAACTGCATAACAATCAATTAGACGGATTGTTTGTCCTTATAATATTTAGAAAGAATAACAGGAGATATGATGATATGGCTAATAAAAAATATATAATCAAATTACTTGAAAAAACTGCCATATTTGTTGCATTCATTATTGCTGTTGTTATTCTTGTGTTTAACGGATACAGAAATAGAAAATCACGGGATATCAATATTAAATCACGATATACTTTTGCTGTAACCATTGATTCATCAGGAAATGTGGTGGAGCCAAGGGACGGAAAAGATGTAAACCATACTTTGTCCAAGGATTTTGCAGGTCTGGGGATATCTGATATTAGTGGAATATGGACAAGAGAGTTTCTGGCACAGTATTCCCAGAAGTATTTAAGCTGGTCAAAGAAGTTAAAAAGAATTGAGATTGAGAATCCAGAAGTCCTGGATTATGAGAATGATATTGTACTTATTAAGTTCAGTGCGGGGCTCAATGATTCCAATACAGATAATTTTGAAGAGTGGGAAGGGATTATGGACAATGGAAGGATGCACTGTGAGTGGGTGGCTTCCTTCATAATTGATAATCACTATGATGGAACAGCAACTATATATGTTTCTTCTATAATGTCTCCTGAAGACTATGGAATTGAGCAGAGTTCCAAGAACAGTAATATATCATCTTCATTGGAGAAGGCAACTGAGAGTACATATGCATATTACCAGATTAAGAATAATTTCCTGTCAGTTACATATGATGGAGGAGAAAAGTTCATTAATGTGCCAGTGGATATCTCAAAACTTCCTGTAGTATATCCGGGGTCATCAGATGGACTGACATTAATGAGTGGGAGCTACATTGTAAGTACTACAATGACAGCCTTTCTGTATGGAGGAAGCCAGAGTGGAAGTAACAGAACGCCTCTTACAGTCATATATTCAACCAATCTCGGTGAAGAATGGATAACATGTGAGATAGACGCTACATACGGAGCCCAGTATATGTATATTGATTTCTTTGATGAGAAGAATGGCGTAATTGTGGCAGAGTACAGCAATAATGGTGCACAGCCTCATTCCAAGGTATATACCACCTCAAATGGCGGTAATTCATGGGCAGCAACTGGTTCTGGACCATCATCAGGGAAGTTGAAGGGAGTTAAGTTCATAAGCAGTCAGGCTGGATTCTTTGCTTATGAGTATGATGAGCAGGTTGACTCTAATCTGTATATGACTACAGATAGTGCCAAGTCATTTGAGAAGATATATCTTCCTGAGCAGAAGCTGGATACAGCCATAGCTGATGCTCTTGGGGAACAGGCTTCGTGGAGCAGTGTGTTCAGTGAAGCAGAGGTTCCGGTGGTTGACAAGAATAATGACATTATTGTTTATCTTACCCAGGGAAATGATGGCAAGTATAATAATGGAAAAACAGCAGCAAAGTATGTTTCTACAGACAAGGGTGTTACATTTAAATATCTTGGTATGGTGGAGATTTCTGATGATTGATTCTTAAGAAATCTTACCATACTGCATTAAAAATAATATATTTCTTAACTTGAAATCCCCCATTGTATGTGGTAAAATTTTATAAATCCGAGAAAAAAGACAAGTCCTTGTCTTTTTTTTTGCGCAAAACACGAAAGGGAATAGGTAAATCATGAAAGCATTTTTAATTCTTGAAGATGGAACAGTGTTTAGTGGCACAAGTATTGGCGCAACACGTGAGATTATCAGTGAGATAGTTTTCAATACTTCTATGACAGGATATCTTGAGGTCCTTACAGATCCATCATATGCTGGACAGGCAGTAACCATGACATATCCATTGATTGGTAATTATGGAATATGTTACAAGGATATGGAGTCATCAAAGGCACATCCAGATGGCTTTATAGTAAGGGAGTTGTCAAGAACTCCAAGTAACTTCAGATGCGAAGATCCTATTCAGAAATTTCTTTTAGATAATGATATTCCTGGTATTGCAGGAATTGATACCCGTGCTCTTGCGAAGATTCTCCGTGAGAAGGGTACAATGAATGGAATGATTACAAATAACGAGAATTACAACCTGGATGAAATCCTTCCTAAGATTAAAGAATACAGAGTGACAGGTGTTGTAAGAAAGACTACCTGTGCTGAGAAGTATGTTCGTCCTGGCTATGGACCTAAGGTTGCACTTCTTGACCTTGGCGCTAAGAGGAACATTGCAAGATCGCTTAATGAGAGAGGCTGTGAGGTTACGGTATATCCTGCTTACACCACAGCAGAAGAAATCCTTAGCACTAATCCAGACGGAATTATGCTTTCTAACGGAGCTGGAGACCCTAAGGAATGCGTGGAGATAATTGCAGAATTAAAGAAGCTGTATGCCAGTGATGTGCCTATATTTGCCATCTGCCTTGGACATCAGCTTATGGCTCTTGCTACAGGAGCAGATACTCATAAGCTTAAATATGGACACAGAGGTGCTAACCATCCGGTTAAGGATCTTAAGACCGGCAGAGTGTACATTTCATGCCAGAATCATGGATATGTTGTTGATGAAACAACTCTTGACCCTGATGTTGCTATTCCTGCCTTTGAGAATGTTAACGATAAGACTAACGAGGGACTTGAATATGTTGGTAAGAAGATATTTACAGTTCAGTTCCATCCTGAGGCATGTGCAGGACCACAGGATACAGGTTATCTGTTTGACAGATTTATGGACATGATGAAGGAGGATTAAGATTATGCCAAAGAATCAGGACATTAAGAAGGTTTTAGTTATAGGTTCAGGCCCAATTATTATTGGACAGGCTGCAGAGTTTGATTACGCTGGTACACAGGCCTGCCGTTCCCTTAAAGAAGAAGGCATTGAAGTTGTTCTTGTTAATTCTAATA
>CALZFR010000123.1 GCA_945648485.1 uncultured Eubacterium sp.
AATTGCATCCGCCCCAACTGTTACTGAGCTTACGCCTGTATCCGCCCCGGATGTTACTGAGTTTTCATCTATGTCCGTTCCAGTTGTTACTGAGTTTACAGCTGTGTCCGTTCCTGCTGTCCCTTCTGTACCACAGCCCCACAGATTAACGCAAAAAACAAACATCAATGCCATAATCAGCAGAGATGTCTGTTTTTTAATAATTGTTGATAAATATATTATAATATGTCCTTTACACATTGATATACAGCTTCTCCCAAAGAATTATGTCCTTTTTCATCCATATGCTCCTGGTCAACCTGACTGCAGGAAGCATAATCCTGAGCTCTCAGAAAATATATATTCCTCTCCCTGGCAATTCTTTCATATACCCGCTCTAATTCTATAGAAACACCTATGGATTCTTCTGAGAATTCAACATCGTATTCCTCTCTGTACACCTTATCGCCGAGATAAATAGGTGAGATTAACAGCACCTTACTGTCTGGACTGTACTGCTCACACTGGTTAAGAAGCGTCTCAATCCCTTTACCAATCACACCTGGAGCAGCACCGTACACTGTCTTACAATCATTAGTTCCAAGCATGATTATAATCAAATCAAGGGGTCTGTGGCTTTCAAGAATTGCCGGAAAGCTTTCACTACCATTTCTTCCTGACCTCAATGGGTCATCGAATATTGTGGTTCTTCCGCAAAGCCCTTCCTCCACAACATTATATTCTTTTCCCAGCCGCTCCGTCAAGATACTGGTCCACCTGACACCCCATGGATATCTCCCTGTCTTATCCGGTTTATAACCATATGTGTTAGAATCACCAAAACATAATATATTTTTCATAATTAACCCCCATTATTACTATCTATTCGCAATAAGATGTAGCAATCTATATACCCTGATATATAGAATAATCTATTGCCAGACTTAATTCATAGTTATTCGGTAGGGTTAGTATAATTTATGTTATTTTCAATGTCAATAGCTTTATCCTAAAAACATAGTATTCAGGCACTCTCCATTCCATTACTCCAGGCTCAGCTTTTTCTTTAGAGTCCTTACTGACAGCAGGTAGCAGACAGTTGCTAAGAGAATGCTCATAACAATTGAGCCTCCCATAACTATATTCATATATAATACAGGAGCTTCTGTCATCTCCATTCCCATTACCTCAGATGAGAATATAGAGCCACCAAACTGGGCAATACTTGCAATAATAATAAGTCCGAAGCTTAATATCTGTGTCACAACATTCATAACAATGTATACCACAAATGACATAACGTCTTTGTTTCCTGACATTCTATAGCCAAGGCACAGACACATGAATATCTGACAGTAGAATGCTATCGGAGATATTAATAAACATATTATCAAAAATGGCATAAAAGCTGTCATTCCCTCTGAAACCATCTCTCCATTAATCAGTACATAAAAATCTGCACCCCATCCAATATCCAGCATGGCAAATGATGCCATAAGATATATAACAACAGTTGTAATGTAAAAATATACAACAGATACAACCAGCTTGCTTGCATGAATCTGCCAGCTCTCTACAGGAAGTGTGTGTGTAAGGTATCCCTCATCCTTTAATACATTTTTTCTGTATCTTAAGATGCACATCACATTTGAAACAATCAATACTATAATGGCGGTGATAATAAACATGACAATCAGTAATCCGCCAAACATAGTAGAAAACACATTGTTAGGGTAATTCTTACGCAGCAGCTCTGACAATAACAGGGCAAAGCTCTCAACCAGCATAAACAGATACATTCCTATATGCACTTTCAGAAGCGATTTAAAATCATACTTTATTAATTTTCCAAACATGTGAACACCTCCCTGAATAAAGCATCTACGCTTTCCTTCTTTTCATCCCTGATTTCATCAACTGTTGAATTAAGGATTACATTACCATTCTGAATGAATAAAACCTGGTCAAGAACCTTTTCAACATCACTAATAAGGTGGGTAGAGATAATGACACATGCATTTTCATTATAATTGGAAAGAATTGTCTTCAATATATACTCTCTTGCAGCCGGGTCAACTCCACCCATTGGCTCGTCAAGGAGATATACTAATGCGTCTCTGCTCATTACCAGCACAAGCTGTACTTTCTCTCTTGTTCCTTTTGATAAAGACTTAATTGTATCGTTAAGATTAATATTAAGTCTGTTAAGCATCTCCTCTGCTCTTTCAGTCCTGAAATCTTCATAGAAATCAGCAAACATACTGATTGCTTCCCTGACCTTCATTGAAGGGCTAAGATATGTTCTCTCTGGAAGATATGACACAATTCTTTTGGTATCAATTCCTATCTGTTTTCCATCAATTGTAACATTTCCTGAATCAGGCTTAAGAACTCCCCCAAGAATCTTAATCAGGGTACTTTTACCACTTCCGTTAGGTCCAAGAAGGCCAATAATCTTACCTCCCTCAAGATTAAGATTCATATCCTTAATAATCTGCTTATATCCATAGCTTTTATTAAGTCCTGAAATCTGTACAATATCGCTCATTCTATTCTCCTATTCTACTGCGTATATATGACTTACTCCCTGACAGTTAATAATATGTCAGCTTAATTCATATCGCAGTCTGATTAATTATAAATGTCTGTTTTTAACATATTCTGCATATTCACTGGCAGACTGTTGTGGAGTATAACCTATTCTGGTCATCTTCTTTAAGAAATCCTCCATAAGTCCATCGGCAAGATTGTTCTTCAAATTCTCAGGACTAATTGCCGCTTCTGCCACAAACCGCCCGGAGGTTCTCTGTGATTCCAGCAATCCTTCCCGCTCCAGCTCTGATAAAGCTTTCTGCATTGTGTTAGGATTGACACCTGCCTCCATAGCCAGCTCCCTTACCGGAGGAATCTTATCTCCTGCTTTCAGTCCCCCTGATGCAATCTCTGTCTTAATATGCTCCATTATCTGAAGGTATATCGGAGTATCATCATTGAATTCCCACTTCATGTGGTCTGGCCTCCTTTCTGTGTATTATTGTATTGTTGTATTATTCAATTAGTACAATAATACATTAGTAATTGTTTGTCAAGATATATTCGAGAAAATTTTTCAGGAAATTCAAAAAATATTTTCCGGAAATTTCCGAATAATTTCCTGAAAATTTCCGGAAATGCAATCTAATTTCCCGAAATGGAACTAAATTTCTTGTTAATTTCCGAAAAACAGTGTAGAATACAATATATAAATAAAAACATCTTGATAACATGGAGGATGAGTATATATGGAAGAAAAGTATATTAAAGCCAGGGAATTAGCTAATTTGTGGGATATTACTCCAAGAAGAATCAACCAGCTTTGCGCGGATAATCTTTTACCTGGAGCATATAAAGACGGAAAATTCTGGATGATACCATCAAATATAGAAAAGCCTGCCTCCCTACGTGGCAAACAAGTTAAAACTGTTAAAACCCGTGCAAAAACCACACATCTTCTTCCATGCCCTGTGGGAATAACCTCATATAAAGAAGTGTCTAAAGAATGCTATTATGTAGACAAAACATTACTGATAAAAGATATTATTGATGACCACAGTAAAGTATTTCTTTTTACAAGACCAAGACGTTTTGGAAAAACTCTTGCCATGGATATGGTTAGAACATATTTTGAGATATCTGACATGGATACCTCTGTGTATTTTTCTGATAAGAATATCTGGTCAGAAGGAGAAGTTTACAAGGATTATCAAGGCAAATACCCTGTAATATTTCTCTCCTTTAAAGATGCCCATCAGTCTGATTGGGAAGACATGTATAATAGTCTTTGCTTCACGGTAAAAGAAGAGTTTCTACGTCACATAGAACTTTTGTCAAGTAATGCTATCACCGAATATGACAAAAGATATTTCAAAAATATTATGGATGACAATGCCACAACGACAGATTATCAGTTTGCTCTTGGCAAGCTCTCATCCATGCTTGCAGCGCATTATTCAAGCAAAGTTATTATCATTATTGATGAATACGACACTCCTATTCAGCAGGGTCATTTAAATGGCTATTATGACAAAGTAATCGGTTTCATGCGTAACCTTCTTTCTGCCGCCTTAAAAGATAATGACAATCTTGAATTTGGTATACTAACCGGAATATTAAGAATAGCCAAAGAAAGTCTGTTCAGCGGTCTGAATAACCTTGTAGTCAACACAATTCTGGATGAAAAATACTCTTCCTACTTTGGCTTTACTTCAGATGATGTATCAGAAATGGCTTCATATTACGACATGAAAGAAAAATTGCCTGAAATAAAAGAATGGTACGATGGATATTTATTTGGCAATAACGAAATATACAACCCATGGTCTGTAATAAGTTATATTAATAATAATTGCAAACCTAAAGCGTTCTGGTCAAGAACCAGTGGTAATGAAATTATTGGTCAGCTGATTCAGAATGCTGACTCAGAAATATACAAGAATTTAACGCTTCTCTTACAGGGTAAAGAAATCCAATCCATTATAGATACTGACATCATATATCCGGAAATCAATGGCAATTCTGATACCATATACAGTTTTTTACTTGTTTCTGGATATTTGCGTGTCACCAGAATTATTAGTGAGTTAAATGATAATCCAATATGCTCTGTTACAATTCCAAATCGAGAAATCAGGAGCATTTTTCAAAAAGAAATATTGGACCAGTATACCTCATTATTCACCGGTTCTATACTTAGAGACTTTGAGTCAGCGCTCCGCACAGGAAACACAAAAAACTTCACTGATACATTACAAAAGTATCTATTACAATCTGCAAGCAGCTTTGACACTGCCCAGGAAAACTTTTATCATGGAACGGTTTTCGGCATGCTAGCCATTATGTCTGATAGTTACTATATATCCTCAAATATAGAATCCGGCGATGGAAGACTGGATGTACAGCTTGAACCAAAAGACAAAACACAAACTGGATACATCATAGAATTCAAAGCTGGTAAAAACCTTTCCGAAAAGCAACTGGATTCTCTTGCAGATGACGCCATAGCACAGATTCATAATAATAAATATTTCACTAACATGACATATCATGGAATCAAGAAAATAGGACTATTTGGTATAGCTTTCAGCGGAAAACATGTAGCATCAAAATATGAAACACTGGAGTCATAACAAAACTACATGTCATTCCGTCATTCTGTAATGCCCTACTATATCATCCCGTGTCTCCAGAATATCCTCTTCATATGATGCCTGCCATGGATCATTGTGATGAATCAGGTAGGGCACACCATTTTTATTTCTTCTGTCTGATACCATACCAATATGGGTCTGGAATATAACAATATCTCCGCCCTGCCATGACTCAATATCATGAACATCTGTAGTCAGACTGACAGCAGTATGGGCAAAGAATACCTTCAGATTTCTCACTCTTCTGAAATCAATATTAGGATCAGGCTTAGATATATCATAATCCTGTGGGTTATTCTGAATGTCAGTCTGAACCATTTCC
>CALZFR010000124.1 GCA_945648485.1 uncultured Eubacterium sp.
CTGCAACCTCCTGTTTTAATGCTTTGTCTGCACGAAATTGAATCAATACCTGTTCGGCCATAATGATTCCTCCTTCACCATACCTTGTGTAGTTGTTTTGCATGTGTTTGTAATATTATTATATGTCAAAATTAGAAATTAATCAATATAATTTGCAAAACAAAAAATCCCACTACCTACATTTCTGTAAATAGTGGGACGATTTTGCTTTCTCAAAGTCCAGCTTTACACTAAATAAATAGCATTCGCTTACTTCTGGGCAATAGCAGCCTGTGCTGCTGCCAGTCTTGCGATAGGAACTCTGAATGGAGAGCAGCTTACATAATTAAGACCGTTCTTGTGGCAGAATTCAATTGAACTTGGATCTCCACCATGCTCACCACAGATACCACACTTAAGTTCAGGTCTTGTTCCTCTTCCCTTCTCAACAGCCATCTGAACAAGCTGGCCAACACCAGTCTGGTCAAGTCTTGCAAATGGGTCAGACTCATATATCTTTGCCTTATAGTATGAGTCAAGGAACTTGCCGGCATCATCTCTTGAGAAGCCAAATGTCATCTGGGTAAGGTCATTAGTACCAAATGAGAAGAACTCAGCTTCCTTTGCAACCTGGTCTGCTGTAAGGGCAGCTCTTGGAATCTCAATCATAGTACCAATCTTGTACTGAATATCAGAACCCTTCTCTGCCTTAACCTTATCTGCAGTCTCAACAACAACATCCTTAACATACTTTAATTCCTTAACCTCTCCAACAAGAGGAATCATAATCTCTGGAACAATTGTATAGCCCTTTTCTGCGCTTACCTCAATTGCAGCTTCCATAACTGCTCTGGTCTGCATTCTGGCAATCTCTGGATAAGTTACGCACAGACGGCATCCTCTGTGACCCATCATAGGGTTAAATTCATGAAGAGCATCACATTTTGCCTTAACTTCATCAACTGTAAGCCCCATATCTTCAGCAAGAGCCTTAATATCCTCCTCATCAGTAGGAACGAATTCATGAAGAGGTGGATCAAGATATCTTACAGTCATTGGTCTGCCTTCAAGTGCCTCGTACATAGCCTTGAAATCTGCCTTCTGGAACTCGCCGATAGCCTTCAATGCCTCTTCTCTCTGTTCAACAGTATCAGAAAGAATCATTCTTCTGAACTTAGGAATTCTGTCCTCACCAAAGAACATATGCTCAGTTCTGCAAAGTCCGATTCCTTCAGCTCCAAGTTCAACAGCCTTTCTTGTATCTGCTGGTGTATCAGCATTAGTTCTTACACCAAGCTTTCTGTACTTATCAGCAAGAGCCATGATTCTACCGAAGTCTCCGCCAATCTCAGGCTCTCTTGTTGCCACATCGCCCTTATAAATCTTACCTGTAGTACCATCAAGAGAAATGTAATCTCCCTCGTGGAATGTATATCCGCCAAGTTCAAACCACTTAGCTTCCTCATCAATCTTAATCTCACCGCATCCTGATACACAGCATGTTCCCATACCTCTTGCAACAACCGCTGCATGAGATGTCATACCACCTCTTACAGTAAGGATACCCTGGGCAGCCTTCATACCTTCAATATCCTCTGGTGATGTCTCAAGTCTTACAAGAATAACTCTCTCATTCTTGCCACCCTTTCCTAATGCCTTTGCATCCTCAGCAGTGAAGCATACCTTTCCTGCTGCTGCACCAGGAGATGCAGGAAGGGCCTTTCCGATAACCTCTCCATCTGCCAATGCCTTAGGGTCAAATATTGGGTGAAGAACCTGGTCAAGAGATTTCGCTTCAATTCTAAGAACAGCCTCTTCCTCAGAAATCTGTCCCTCATCCATCAGGTCACATGCAATCTTCAATGCTGCATGAGCTGTTCTCTTACCATTTCTTGTCTGAAGGAAATAGAGCTTTCCTTCCTCAATAGTAAACTCCATATCCTGCATATCGTGGAAATGGTTTTCCAGCTTCATAGCCAGTTCCATAAATTCCTTATAACACTCTGGCAGATCCTTCTCAAGCTGTGATATAGGCTGTGGAGTTCTTACACCTGCAACAACATCCTCACCCTGGGCATTAATAAGATATTCACCATATATACCCTTCTCACCTGTTGATGGATTTCTTGTAAATGCAACACCTGTACCGGACGTATTACCTTTGTTACCAAATACCATTGTCTGTACATTAACAGCTGTTCCCCAGTCACCAGGAATATCATTATCTCTTCTATACACAATAGCTCTTGGGTTATCCCATGATCTGAATACAGCCTTAACAGCACCCATCAACTGTTCTCTTGGGTCCTGTGGGAACTCCTCACCATTCATGGCATCTTTATATACCTGCTTAAATTTATTTGCTAATTCCTTAAGGTCATTCGCATCCAGCTCTGTGTCGTATTTTACCCCTTTCTTCTCCTTCATCTCATCAATAATCTTCTCGAAGAAAGACTTAGGAACTTCCATAACTACGTCAGAATACATCTGGATAAATCTTCTGTATGAATCATATGCAAATCTTGGATTACCAGTCTTCTTTGCAAATCCCTCAACAGCAATATCATTAAGACCAAGGTTCAGAATAGTATCCATCATACCAGGCATTGATGCTCTTGCTCCCGATCTTACAGATACTAACAGAGGATCTTCATTATCTCCAAACTTCTTGTTATTAACTTCCTCAAGCCACTTTAATGCTGTAAAAATCTGGTCCTTAATCTCGTCAGAAATCTGTTTCCCCTTAGCATAATAGTCTGTACAGGCTTCTGTTGTAACTGTAAAACCCTGTGGAATAGGCATTCCCAGACCAGTCATCTCAGCCAGATTACATCCCTTACCGCCTAACAGATTTCTCATTGAAGCATTACCTTCTTTAAATAAATAAACCCATTTTGCCATTCTTCTTCTCCTTCTTAAATATATTTTATTAATCTCTCTGATATTGTTAATATTATAACAGTTTTTCCCACATGTCCATACAAATATTTAAAAATTATGTAAATTATTATACTTCTTTATTGTGCATTTTATTCTTAAAAGGACTGCCCCAATAAGCAGCACAGATAATCTGCACATAATTGCTTATTGAGACAGCCCTTTCACACTGTAATAATTTTTACATAAATAAACGCATTACTCTGTAATACTGATAACATCATCATCCTGAATTGTCTCAGCTTCTGCTGCAGATTCAGCATCTGCTAAAGCTTCGTCATTCTCATCCTGTATATCTTCTTCTGGCTCTTCAACATACTCAATGCCTGTATCAAGCTCAACTTCAGCATATCTCTTCATACCAGTACCTGCAGGAATCAGCTTACCAATAATAACATTCTCTTTAAGACCGATAAGTGGATCTATCTTTCCGTTAATAGCTGCATCTGTAAGAACCTTTGTAGTCTCCTGGAATGATGCTGCTGACATAAATGAGTTAGTTGCCAAAGAAGCCTTGGTAATACCGAGAATAATAGGAGTTCCTGTTGCAGGAGTCTTACCCTCCTCAACAAGCTTCTCATTAACCTCAGTAAAGTCAATTGTATCAACCTGTGAACCAGGAAGGAAGCTAGAATCTCCCGGCTCATCAATAATAATCTTCTTAAGCATCTGACGAACAATCAGCTCAATATGCTTATCGTTGATTTCAACACCCTGGATTCTGTAAACCTTCTGAACTTCTCTGATCATGTAATCCTGAACTGCTCGAACACCTAAGATTCTGACAATATCGTGTGGATTCTCTGAACCCTCTGTGATTTCCTCACCCTTCTCAACAATCTGTCCTTCCTGAACCTTAACTCTTGTATCTCTTGATACAGGATATGCCTTAGAATTACCTTCAGAATCAGTAATTACAATATCAGTCTTCTTCTCTGTCTTTGCAAAGCTTACCTCTCCGCCGAATTCAGCTAAAACAGCAAGTGTCTTAGGCTTTCTTGCCTCGAAAAGCTCCTCTACTCTAGGAAGACCCTGAGTAATATTATCACCGGCAACACCACCAGTATGGAAAGTTCTCATAGTAAGCTGTGTACCTGGCTCACCAATTGACTGGGCAGCGATGATACCAACAGCTTCACCAACCTGAACTGTCTGACCAGTTGCAAGGTTAGAACCATAACATTTTGCGCAGACACCAATGTGTGAACGGCATGTAAGAATTGTTCTAATCTTAATCTCTTCCTTGCCTGTAGCTACAATAGCTTCAGCTCTCTTAGGAGTAACAAGCGTATTAGCCTTGGCAACTACATTGCCGTCATTGTCCACAACATCTTCAGCAAGATATCTTCCTGTAATACGTTCCTTTAATGACTCCAGCACATCAGCCTTGGCATCGCTGTCAGCCGTTGCCTTCTCATTAACAAACTCATATACATACATACCTGGAATTGACTTTCCAACACTACAGTCATTCTCTCTGATAACAAGATCCTGAGAAACATCAACAAGTCGTCTTGTAAGATAACCTGAATCGGCTGTTCTAAGAGCTGTATCTGAAAGACCCTTACGGGCACCGTGAGCTGAAATGAAGTATTCCAGAACGTCAAGACCCTCACGGAAGTTAGACTTAATTGGAAGCTCAATAGTATGTCCTGATGTATCTGCCATCAGACCACGCATACCAGCCAGCTGCTTAATCTGCTGGTTAGAACCACGGGCACCTGAGTCAGCCATCATGAAGATATTGTTATATTTATCAAGACCTGCAAGAAGGGCATCCTTTAACTTCTCATCTGTCTCCTGCCATACCTTGATAACATTCTTATATCTTTCTTCATCAGTTGAACGACCTCTGTTGTAGTTCTGTGCAATCTGTTCAACTTTCTTTTCTGCGTTGGCAATAAGTTCCTTCTTAATTGGTGGCACAGTCATCTCTGAAATAGAAACTGTCATGGCAGCCCTTGTAGAGTACTTGTAACCTGTAGCCTTAATATCATCAAGAACCTCAGCTGTCTTAGTTGTACCATGTGTGTTAATAACATGCTGTAAGATATCCTTAAGCTGCTTCTTACCAACATGGAAATCAACTTCAGGAACCAGCTCATTTCCTGGAATACTTCTGTCAACATATCCCAAATCCTGTGGAAGGATTTCATTAAATATAAATCTTCCTAATGTAGACTCTACATTACCACTTATTTCCTGTCCGTTTATTGTTTTAGTTACATGAACAAGAATCTTTGCATGAAGTGTAATAATGCCATTCTCATATGCAAGAATTGCCTCATTAAGATCCTTGAAGAACTTACCCTCGCCCTTAGCACCTGGTCTTTCCTGTGTAAGATAGTAGATACCAAGTACCATATCCTGTGAAGGAACTGCTACAGGGCCACCATCTGAAGGCTTTAACAGGTTATTAGGTG
>CALZFR010000125.1 GCA_945648485.1 uncultured Eubacterium sp.
CTTTACCCATAAGAGAATCCGTAACTGGAGCATTGATTTTATGTACAAATCTGCTAAGCTCCTCTGAAGCTTCTGAAGCAATTACTCCTCCACCTACAAATACATAAGGCTTCTTACACTCCTTAATCAGCTTTACAGCATCCTCAACATCCTCTTCATTAATTGTGTCTGTCTGCCTCTCAATAAGTTTAGGAGTCTCCTTGACATAATCATATTCAGCTGCTGTAACATCCTTGGTAACATCAATAAGAACAGGACCAGGTCTGCCAGATTTGGCAATTTTGAATGCCTTTCTTATAACATTAGCTAAATCAGCAATATCCTTTACAATAAAGTTATGCTTGGTAATAGGCATTGTTATTCCCTGAATATCAACCTCCTGAAAACTGTCCTTTCCAAGAAGAGGAACTGTAACATTACATGTAATAGCAACTACAGGAATTGAATCCATGTATGCTGTAGCAATACCAGTTACAAGATTAGTTGCTCCTGGACCAGAAGTTGCAAGACACACTCCCACCTTTCCAGTTGCTCTGGCATATCCATCAGCAGCATGAGCAGCCCCCTGCTCATGTGATGTAAGAATATGGGTTATCTCGTCAGAGTGCTTATACAAAGCATCATAGACATTAAGAATAGCTCCTCCCGGATAACCAAAAATTGTATCAACGCCCTGTTCCTTAAGACACTCAACAATTATCTCTGAACCATTTAACTTCATGAATCTGTCTCCCTTTCATTATTTCTCATCAGGATTTTTCATAATTGCACCTCTGTTACCAGATGTAACCATTGATGCATATCTCTTAAGATAGCCTGTGTTAACCTTAGGCTCTCTTGGCTGCCATTTAGCTTTTCTCGCAGCCAGTTCTTCATCTGAAATCTTTAATTCAAGCTTATATTCAGGAATATTAATACTTATAATATCCCCCTCCTCAACTAAAGCTATTGGACCGCCTACTGCAGCTTCCGGTGAAATGTGTCCAATAGAAGCGCCACGGCTTGCACCAGAGAAACGTCCATCTGTAATAAGAGCAACACTTGAACCAAGTCCCATACCTGCAATAGCAGATGTAGGATTAAGCATCTCTCTCATACCAGGGCCACCCTTTGGTCCCTCATATCTTATAACAACAACATCACCTGCAACAATCTTGCCGCCCTTAATAGCTTCAATAGCATCCTCTTCACAGTCAAATACTCTGGCTGGTCCCTCATGAACAAGCATTTCAGGAACAACAGCTGACCTTTTGACAACTGAACCATCTGGTGCAAGATTACCTGAGAGTACTGCAAGACCTCCAGTTTTAGAATATGGATTATCAACTGTTCTTATGACATCTGTATTAAGATTAACTGCATCAGCAATATTTTCACCTATAGTCTTTCCTGTTACAGTAATACAATCTCTGTTAAGCAGTCCAAGTTCATCAAGTTCTCTCATAACTGCATATACACCACCAGCCTCATTAAGGTCTTCCATATATGTAGGACCTGCTGGGGCAAGATGGCAGAGATTTGGAGTCTTCTCACTTATCTCATTTGCAAACTTGATATCAAAATCAAATCCAACCTCGTGAGCAATGGCAGGAAGGTGAAGCATACTGTTAGTTGAACATCCTAAAGCCATATCTACTGTAAGAGCATTAATAATAGCCTCTTTAGTCATAATATCTCTTGGACGGATATTCTTCTTAAGCATCTCCATAACTGCCATACCTGCATGCTTTGCAAGCTTGATTCTGTCAGAATATACAGCTGGAATTGTACCATTTCCACGAAGACCCATTCCAAGTGCCTCTGTAAGGCAGTTCATTGAATTGGCAGTATACATTCCTGAGCAGGAACCACATGTAGGACAAACCTTCTGTTCATATTCACGAACCTGCTCTTCTGTCATTGTTCCGGCTGAATAAGAACCAACCGCCTCAAACATTGATGAAAGGCTTCTCTTTCTTCCATCAACTTTACCTGCAAGCATAGGACCGCCACTTACAAATACTGTTGGAACATTAACCCTTGCTGCAGCCATAAGAAGTCCTGGAACATTCTTATCACAGTTAGGAACCATAACAAGAGCATCAAACTGGTGAGCTGTTGCCATACACTCTGTTGAATCAGCAATAAGGTCTCTTGTTACAAGAGAATACTTCATACCAACATGACCCATGGCAATACCATCACACACTGCAATTGCTGGAAATACAACAGGCACTCCGCCTGCTTCTGCGACTCCCAATTTAACAGCGTTAACAATCTTATCAAGATTCATATGTCCTGGAACAATCTCATTATATGAACTTACAATACCAACTAATGGCTTTTCCATCTCTTCTTCAGTAAACCCAAGTGCATTAAATAACGAACGGTGAGGTGCCTGCTGCATCCCTTTTTTTACATTATCACTCTTCATATCTACTCCAATCTGCCAATTCTCTGGCAATATATTATATTATGTAGTCTGCTTATAAAAACTATATTCTGTCTGCTATAAGGTCGCCCATCTTTGATGTAGAACATTCCGTCATTCCCTCTGACATAATGTCCACTGTTCTGTAGTTTTCTTTAAGTACCTTTGCCACGGCAGCTTCAATTGCGTCTGCTTCCTTATCCAGATCAAGAGAATATCTTAACATCATGGCTGCACTGAGAATTGTTGCAATAGGGTTTGCAATATTCTTTCCTGCAATATCCGGTGCTGAGCCATGACTAGGCTCATACAGTCCAAGCTTAGTCTTGCCAAGACTTGCTGATGAAAGCATTCCGATTGAACCAGTAATCATACTTGCCTCATCTGAAAGAATATCACCAAACATATTCTCTGTAAGAATTACATCAAACTGGCCAGGATTCATAACAAGCTGCATTGCACAGTTATCAACCAGCATATTAGTAACCTCAACCTCAGGATAATCCTTAGCAACTTCAGCAACGACGCTTCGCCATAATCTTGATGAATCAAGAACATTGGCTTTATCAACACTGACAAGCTTCTTACGGCGCTTCATGGCTATCTCAAATCCTTTGATTGCTATTCTTCTTATCTCTTCTTCATTATATGTAAGTGTATCCACCGCAGTCTTTAATCCGTTAACCTCTTTAGTGTATCTGTCACCAAAGTAAAGGCCACCAGTAAGTTCTCGCATAATAACCATGTCAAAGCCATTGCCAATCACTTCATCCTTCAGCGGACATGCATCCTTTAATTCATTATAAAGATATGCAGGACGGATATTTGCAAATAATTCCAACTCCTTTCTGATTTTCAGAAGTCCTGCCTCTGGTCTTAAATTAGGAGCCACATCATACCATCTGGAGTTGCCTACATTGCCTCCCACGGCACCAAGAAGCACCGCATCTGATGACTTGGCAATCTGGACTGCTTCATCTGTAAGTGGGACTCCATACTCATCTATAGAACATCCTCCCATAAGGATTTTAGTATAATTAAAATTATGTCCATATACCTTTCCAACTTTGTCAAGAACCTTTCTTGCCTCATCTACAATCTCAGGTCCGATACCATCACCTGGAATAAGTGTTATATTGTATTCCATCTCAATCTCCATCCTAACAAAATATTTCTAATTATTTTACCTTATTTACAGTATTATTTCAACTAAAATAAATTATTATTTAAACACAGAAGCCTTTACCGGCATACTATGAAAAGATAAAAATAAAAACAGTGTGCCAATCCTTCTGCTTACTACCATAAAGCTAAAGGAAAAGCACACTGCCAGACAGGAAATATTCCTGTATATTATTACTGCTCAGATGAAGGTGATGCTGGCTTCTCAACCTGTTCAATAGCACTCTTTCTCATTGAGATACGGCAGTTCTTGTTGTTACCAAACTCAACAATAACATCATCCTCTGTTATATCAATAATAACACCATAAAAACCACTTGTTGTAAGAACAAAATCGCCCTTTTCAATAGAGTTCATAAGCTCCTGCTTTTTCTTCTGTTCTTTCTTCTGTGGCTTAATAGCTATAAAGTACATCAACACACAGATAACAAACACATAAACAATCATTATAATGCCCTGCATAATATTCCTCCAAATAAACAATCTGTTTTCCAAATGGAAACATTACATATAGTACCTTAAAAATCCATTAATGTCCAGCATTTTATAAAGTCTTAAGAAGTTCAATCCTCTCCTTCTTAAATGAAGAATAATTTCCTTCTTCTATGGCATTGCGGATATCTTCCATAAGATGATTATAAAAATACAGATTATGAATAACGCACAACCTCATTCCCAGCATCTCCTTGGCTTTTAACAGATGACGGATATAGGCTCTTGAATACTGGCATGCTTCACACTGGCATCCCTCTTCAATAGGTCTGTCATCCTTCTCATACTGGGAATTGAATAGATTAATCTTTCCAAATTTAGTATACACATGACCATGACGGCCATTTCTGGATGGGTATACACAATCAAAGAAATCCACGCCCCTGTCAACTGCCTCCAGTATATTGGCAGGAGTACCAACTCCCATCAGATATGTTGGTTTGTCCTCTGGAAGATAAGGGACTGTCTCGTCCAGCACATGATACATCTCCTCGTGGGTTTCCCCCACAGCCAGACCACCGATGGCATAACCATCAAGATTCATCTCAGAAATTCTCTTTGCATGGTCAATTCTGATATCCGTATACACAGCTCCCTGATTGATACCAAAAAGGAGCTGATGTGGATTAACTGTATCAGGAAGACTGTTAAGTCTGTCCATCTCTGTCTTGCACCTTGAAAGCCACCTTGTAGTCCTGTCAACTGAATTAATTATATAACTTCTGTCAGCTTTGGCAGGTGCACACTCATCAAATGCCATAGCAATAGTTGAGCCAAGATTTGACTGAATCTGCATACTTTCCTCCGGACCCATAAATATTCTGTGTCCGTCTATATGAGAGTTAAATGTAACCCCCTCTTCTTTAATCTTTCGTAATCCTGCAAGAGAAAACACCTGAAATCCACCGGAATCAGTTAAGATTGGCCTGTCCCAGTTCATAAACTTATGAAGACCGCCCATTTCCTTAATAAGCTTATCTCCCGGTCTTACATGAAGATGATATGTGTTGGAAAGTTCCACCTGTGTTCCTATTTTCTTTAAGTCCATGGTAGAAACCGCACCCTTGATAGCAGCTACAGTTCCTACATTCATAAACACTGGTGTCTGGATTGTCCCGTGAACTGTTTCCAGCTGTGCCCTCTTTGCGCGTCCATCTTTTTTAATAACTTTATACATAATCGTTACCTTTTCTTACTCTGTCATAGAAATCTGCAATTCTGTCCATTCTCGCAGTCATATTC
>CALZFR010000126.1 GCA_945648485.1 uncultured Eubacterium sp.
TCAGGATACTTCTCCAGCATATGATATATAAAATTAGAGCCAATAAACCCAGCTCCGCCAGTAACAACAATATTCATATTATTCTCCGTTTCCTGTTCAACTGTTAATACAGTATCTTACCCTCTGCCACTCTTCTAAGATGTTTACCATATGGTGATTTACCATAACTATCAGCATGGTGCAAAAGCTGTTCAAGAGTAATCCATCCGTTGCTGTAAGCTATCTCCTCGATAGCCGCAATCTGGATTCCCTGTCTGTTCTCAATAACTTTAATAAATTCTGCCGCATCTGATAAAGCATCTACTGTTCCGGTATCAAGCCATGCATATCCCCTTCCCAGGGTTACAACATCAAGTTCTCCCTGTGACAGATATATTCTGTTAAGATCTGTTATCTCCAGTTCTCCTCTGGCAGATGGCTTGACCTGCTTTGCATACTCACACACCCTGTTATCATAAAAATACAAGCCGGTAACACAGTAATTTGATTTCGGATGTTCCGGTTTCTCTTCTATAGAAACTGCCTTTCCATTAGCATCAAACTCCACAATACCAAATCGCTGAGGGTCATCTACATAATATCCAAAAACTGTGGCTCCCTTTGACTTAGCTGCTGCTTTAACGAGATGTTTCTTCAAGCCACTGCCATAGAATATATTATCTCCTAGAACCATGGCACAGGCATCGCCGTCAATAAACTCCTCACCAATAATAAAAGCCTGGGCAAGTCCATCAGGCGAAGGCTGAACCTTATACGAAAGATTAAGTCCCAGGCTGGAACCATCTCCAAAAAGCCTCTCAAAATTAGGAAGGTCATTGGGGGTTGATATAATCAGAATATCCCTTATACCAGCAATCATCAAAACTGACAATGGGTAATATATCATTGGTTTATCATACACTGGCAGAAGCTGCTTGCTTGTAACCTTGGTAAGAGGATAAAGCCTCGTACCACTTCCCCCTGCAAGAATAATTCCCTTCATTGTATCCTCTTTTCTGTGCTTTGCAATCACGCACCAGTTATTCCATAAAGAGTATAACAAAGGAGAACATTAAAATCAAAAAATATTTATGCTTTACTCATATTTCTTGAAGCAGATATGTTATCAACCATATTTGTGGTTATATTCTCAATAAACTTGTCTTTCATTATCTTTTCCATTATAATTCCTGTGGCTGTGCCAATATCCTCCATTCTGTTAATTGGAATCTTCCAGCTTTCATTAATCCATTCCGCCCTTTCAGGCAGTACAGGTATATGTTTTCCGTCATATATACTGAAAACTGTAATCTCACCTTTTTTATACAGTTTCTTGATTATGTCCAGCTCCACCAGAGCGTAAATATCAGTAAACAGTTTCTGTGACACAATTATAGCCACATATTTATGCTCCTTAATGTAACGGCTTAACAAAAAATCTGATGTGTCATTAACCACATCCTCATCACTTACCGATACTGGCTCAACCCCTAATTCATCCAGCAATGTAATCAGATTCATTGCCAGTTCTCTTGACCATTCTTCACCTGTTCCTTCGTAAAAACAAAAATGCATAAAAAATCCTCCCTATGTATAAATAATATTGTAATACTATTATACACACAGGAAGGAAAAAATGTTAAAAGTGCGATGAAACACCCTTTATTTGTCATAAAAAATTATATTCCAAGAATTTTCTTAACTGTATCACACATCTTGTCTGCATCACATACAGTATTATGAAGCACTGGAGCTGTTCTGATTTCCTCAATGGCAGCCGGAACTGCTACATTAGAAAGTCTGCTTAATTCATCTACAAGTTCAAAATCTCCCATAGAATCATATTTCTTATCGATAGCATTAAGAACACTTCTTGTAAACTTAAATGGACTTGCTGTTGATGCAATAACTGTCTTAGTATCATCCTTAGTCTCTGACTTATATTTGTCATAAACTGCTGCAGCTACTGCTGTATGAGTATCAATTACGTATCCTGTATCCTCATACAACTTCTTAATGGTAGCGGCATCCTCTTCTTCTGATGCGAAATTACCATAGAAATCAGACAGCTTTTCTCTCATGTCATCCGTAATAGTATACTTGCCTGCAGTCTTTAACTGGTTCATCAGCTGGGCATTCTTATCTGCACTGTTGCCGGCAATCATATATATAAGTCTCTCCAGATTGCTTGAAACAAGGATATCCATAGATGGTGATGTTGTAAGAACAAATTCTCTGTTTCTGTCATATTCACCTGTCTTAAAGAAGTCAAACAATACCTTATTCTCATTAGATGCACAGATAAGCTTGTTAATTGGAAGTCCCATATTCTTTGCATAAAATGCAGCAAGAATATTACCGAAATTACCTGTTGGAACAACAACATTAATCTTCTCGCCCTTCTTTATCTCACCATTAGCAAGAAGTCTTGTATATGCATACACATAATATACAATCTGTGGGCAGAGGCGGCCGATATTAATCGAATTGGCAGATGAAAACTGGAATCCAGCAGCATCCATCTCCTTCTCAAGAGCCTTGTCGCTGAATATATTCTTAACACCTGTCTGGGCATCATCAAAATTACCATGAATACCAACTACATATGTATTATCACCCTTCTGGGTAATCATCTGCTTCTCCTGGATTGGGCTTACACCATTCTTAGGATAGAATACAATTATCTTGGTTCCCTTAACATCTGCAAAGCCTGCAAGAGCAGCTTTACCTGTGTCACCGGATGTGGCAGTAAGAATAACTATATCATTCTTTACATTATTCTTCTTGGCAGAAGTTATCAGAAGATGTGGAAGAATTGAGAGAGCCATATCCTTAAAAGCAATTGTCTTTCCATGGAAAAGTTCAAGGTAATATGCCCCGTCTGCCTTTACAAGAGGAGCAATCTCATCTGTATCAAACTTTGAATCATAAGCGCTGTTAACACAGTGCTTTAATTCTTCCTCGGTAAAGTCATCAAGCATAAGCTTCATAACCTCATATGCAACACCTTTGTAGTCCATGGCTGATAGTTCTTCAAGGCTCTTATCCAGTTCAGGAATAGATTCTGGAACAAAAAGACCTCCATCTGGTGCAAGACCTTTCAGAATAGCCTGTGACGCTGTTACTTTAACGCTGTCATCTCTGGTACTTTTATAAATCATACTCATTTCTTTCCACCTCATAAAAGATTAATAGTTAATAATACAATTAAAATGAATTATACATAAGCCATATCTCATATGTCAAGGTAATTTCACACCTTAAAACATCCTCCGCCAACAAACTCTCTCAATATAGAGTTATTAGGAATATATTCTGCCTGGCATGTAAGGAAATAATCCAGGAATTTAAGAAGTCTCTTCGCCTCGTAATATTCCGGTTCATTCTCGCTTATAGAAAACAAAAGTGGTTCAACATATGGTTTCAGTACAGATATTTCGTATGCCAGTGAAGAATTAAACATAACATCTGCCTGCTCCTGGTAAGGGAAAATATTCTTCTCCTCACCACGTCTTACCGACTCCCACATAGACAGGGTTTTCTTCGCTGATGCCCCTCTTGTTCTATAATCCCTGACCATTCTTCTTATTAATCTTCCATCAGTTGAGGCAACCCGGTTATGTTCATCTACATTCAGCTGTGTTAACGCACTGATATATATCTTGAACTTACTCTCCACAGGAAGAGAATATGAAAGCTTGTCATTCAGGCAATGGATACCTTCTATTACAAGAATATCATCTTCACCAAGCTTCAGGGTCTTTCCGTTATACTCCTTCCTGCCCATCTTGAAATTAAAGGTTGGCATAGACACCTCTTCACCTGCAAGGAGCTGAGTCATATGGCTGTTAAAAAGTTCTACATCAACTGCCTCTAAAGCTTCAAAGTCATAATCACCATTCTCATCTACAGGAGTTTGTTCTCTTTCTACAAAATAGTCATCCACAGCAATAGGATGTGGCTTAAATCCCCTTGCCATAAGCTGTATTGACAGTCTGTGGCTGAATGTAGTCTTTCCTGATGAGGAAGGTCCTGCTATCATGACAAATTTAATGCCAGGACGGCTCTCAATCATCTTAACAATCTCAGTAATTTTTTGTTCCTGCAGAGCCTCATGGACAAGCATCATCTCTCCAATACTGCCCTTTGCAATATGTTCATTAAGAGCCCCGACAGTGTGCATATCAAGCATCTCAGACCACATTGTTGTCTCTTTAAGTACATTAAACAGCTTGGCAGGAGGTGCGAACTCTGGCACAGCTTCCGGATTCTTTTTCACTGGAAGCTGGAGAACAAATCCATCATCATAGGTAAACAGTTCAAATACCGACAGCATCCCTGTTGAAGGAGCCATATATCCATAAAAATAATCCTCGTAACCATCAAGGTTATATACATTGACTGTTGAACCTCTTCTGTATTTAAATAGCTGCGTCTTATCCTTCATGCCATATTCTTTGAAAAGTTCCATGGCATCCCTTGTACTTATTGTCCTTTTAGTGATAGGCATATCAGCTTTGACGCATTCATTCATTCTTTCCCTGACTTTACCAATAAACTCTTTAGTAATCTTACTACCATTAACCGCCTTGCAGTACAATCCCTTGCTTATAGAATACTCCACACTTATCTGCCCCACACTGCCATCTG
The DNA here is from genome assembly GCA_945648485.1 of uncultured Eubacterium sp. Classification (GTDB taxonomy): domain Bacteria; phylum Bacillota; class Clostridia; order Lachnospirales; family Lachnospiraceae; genus Lachnospira. The sequence goes on from CALZFR010000126.1 coordinate 4,630, forward strand.
TGTCCACATCATCTATAGCCTTCAGTGCCAGAAATAAGACACTTCTTCTGTAAACTTCATTTCCAATGGTTGAGGCTGTGGTTATAAACTCACACTCACCACTTTCAACTTCTATATCCTTTATCTCACGCAATACTCCTGAAACCTTGGCAAGAATTATCTGATTGCTGAATCTGTGCTGTTCTTCCTTTGCCAGCTTTGACAAAATAGTTTTCATTACCGGGCCTCCTAATCACTATAATATTCCAATGCTCTCCTGATATAATACAGTTCTGTCTCAACCTGGGCTTTTCTTTCTCTGGCTCCGGCTCTGGTAACTGTATCCAGTATTTTTAAATTGGTATCCAGTTCCCTGTTAAGATACTGGTACATGTCCTGATTACGGCTTTCGAGGTTATCCTTTCCGTATCTTAAATATAATTCAAACTCAGGATTGAATCTGCAGTCCATTATAGAATAAAACTGGTTATCCTCTTTAATGAAATTCTCCCTGATAACCCTGTATCCTGCCAAAACCAGGAACTGTCTGAATTCCTTTATCTCTGACTGCGGAGAAACAATTATCTGTGTATTCTCTGAATACTTGTCCTTTCCTCTTGTCAGTATACTCTGGATAAGCCTTCCACCCATGCCACATATTGTGATGGTATCTGCTTCAAGAGGCTTTAATTCATCCAGACCATCTGACAGCCTGAG
>CALZFR010000127.1 GCA_945648485.1 uncultured Eubacterium sp.
TCGGTATAATCCTTATAGGTATTGCTTTTTTCAACGAATAATTCAGGGCATGCCATTCTGAATCTGTATATGCTCTGCTTCACATCACCAACCATATATATATTGTTGGCTTCATTCTCTCTTCTTGTTCTGGATACAGCAGTAAGAATCTGCTCCTGAAGCATATTGCTGTCCTGATACTCATCAATAAGAATCTCACTGTAATAATCAGACAATGAATCTGCAACAGAGGTATATTCCAGCACTCCATTATTATTGTGTACAAGAATATCTAACGCCAGATGTTCCATGTCATTAAAATCAATAATATTTCTTTCCCTTTTCTCCGCCTTAATTCTTTCGGAAAAATCCCTTGCCATACTGGTCAGCAGCCTGACAACAGGTGCACTTTCCTTAAGGCTGTCAATAATATCACTGACATCCTGTGCAAATATATCTGTCTGAAGTGATTTGATGAATTCTTTTAAAGAGTTTCTGCCTTCTGTCACTTCTGCTTTCTTAATCTCATCACAGTTTTTAGAACATGGAGGCATTCTGTCAAATGAAAAACTTCTTACACGGTCTGATAGTTCTTTGAATGAACCTGACTCAAGGATTCTTACAAGGTGTTCCTTCTCCTGTTGTATTCTTTCATAATACTTTTCCAGTCCATTTTTTTCATTACACAGGGTAAGATATATTTCATATCTGTCTCTGTAGCCTGAAAGTATTTTCTTAATCTTGTTATATATATATTCTACCCAGGGATTATTCTCAAAATCCTCTTCATTTTCCACATTATACATGTTTGCACAGCTGTCATACCACTCATTTTCCCAGGGATAACTTCTGGCAAATTCGTATATTCTTAATATCATCCTCTCCAGTTTTGAGTCATTCCTGCCTGTCCCGTACGAATCCACCAAATTGAAGAATTCACTGCTTCCTTCTGTATAATAATCCTCCATCATCTGGCTCATTATGTCATTATTAATAAGTGTAATCTCCCCCTCATCAGCAGTGCGGAATCCCGGGTCTATATCTGTTTCTGTGAAGTAATTCCGTACAATATCAAGACAGAAACTGTCTATAGTGGTAATCCTTGCATTATTAACAAGAGTCTGCTGGCGGATAAGGTTCTGGTCAGATGGATTTAATGCTATAAGTTTATCCAGTTCCACCCTGATTCTGCTCTTCATCTCTGCGGCTGCTGCCTTAGTAAATGTAACAACAACAAGTCTGTCGATGGATACAGGTTTGTCAGAATCTGTGATTTTCTGGATAATTCTCTCAACTAATACAGCTGTTTTTCCAGAGCCTGCAGCAGCAGACACAAGAATATTGCATCCATCAGCATGTATAGCATTACTCTGACTTTTTGTCCATTCTTTTTCCATTCTCATCCACCCCTTTCTTAATATTATCCCAGATTATCTCATCATCAAATTTCTTAATGTTCCTGTACCTGTTATTAGAATCTCCTGAGAATCCACAGACCGCCCTGTACGGACAGAATCTACATGCAGTATCCGTACCTGACCTGTAGGGATTAATGTCAGTTTTACCATCAAGTATTGCCTCTCCAATATCAACAGATTTCAACTCCATATAATCCACCAGATTATTAATCTGCTCCGTATCATATACTTTGCTGTATGCTTTAAATCCTCCATCCTTGTTATATGCAACAGGTATAACAATAGATTTATCCTCAGTTGAATCCATCATCTTCACAATATTCTTATTGCTGTTGGTAAACCCTGCCATTTTCAGCTTCTCAAGTATTTTATCACTTATATCCTGTTTTGAATTACATTTCTTTGCTTCCTGTGGAGCAATTTCAATAATAGGGTCATCAATATTATAATAATACACTCCCGCAGGAATAATCCTCTTTCCAGGATGTCTCTTTTCTTCAATTTTCATAGCAGCATCAAGATAAGTTATAAGCTGCATCTTAAGTCCATAGTAGGTTTCTAACAGATTGAATTCCTGTTTGCCTGATTTGTAATCTATAACCCTTACATATACATTTTCATCGTCCTCACATATATCAATCCTGTCAATCTTGCCCTTTATAATAAGTCTTCCGAAACCTTTATCAAGTGCCAGTTCTCTTCCCTCCATCTCAAATGGAACCTCAAATCCATCTGGAGTGAACACCCCTGCGGAAAGCTGTTTTCCTACAGCCCACAGAGTTTTATCTGCAAGCTTTGTCATTCTGTCTACAAGGAACCTGTTACGGTTGGAATCGGATAGGATGCTGTCAGAATAAGTGGTACTGATTTTCTCAATGGCATTGGTTACAAGTTTTAATCTTTCCTCATCTGAAAAGGAACTTATAGACTGATTCTTACTCTTTACATCTATACATATCTGCTCCAGTAAACTATGCATAACATTACCAAAATCAGAAACCTCAAATGAATATATATCCCTTTCCTTAAGCAAAAGACCGTGATTCAGATAATATGAAAACATACATCCTGTAAAATTCTCAAAAGAAGACACACTTCCATACAGTGTATCTCCATACAGTCTCAATGCAAGTGCTTCCCCAAGATCACCTGTAAATACGTCTTTTTCATATACAAGCTCCGACTTAGGAATACGGATAAATGAAAGCTGGTCTGTTACATCATCCTCTTTTAGCGTAATAATCCCCGGAAACATCTGCTTAATTGTTCTTATAATGTAAGAAGGAAGCATAGAAGCCCCGTCATTCCCCTTATTTGAGAAAGTAACATATAATCTTTCTGAAGCTTTAGTAAGAATCAGGTACATATAGAATCTCTGTACAAATGCTTTCTTTCTCACATCAGCAGATAACTCCACATTCAATGAATCCAGATAGTCTCTGTCTGCTTCAGAGAGTACGCCTCTGTTCTCACTTTTTTTAGGAATAATTCCTTCATTGGTACCTAACAGGAAAAGCACTTTAATATCATTTAGTCTTGTTCTTTCAATATCACCTACAACCACGCAGTCTGATGATGGTGGAATAAGTCCCACTTTAATCTCGCCAAAACCGGAGTCCAGAATTTTGTTGAACTCAAACAGGCTGACCACCTGATTTCCCAGGAGTTCAACCATCTTGTCAAAAAGTTCAATAACTTTCTTATATATCTGTTCGTATTCACTTTTTCTGTCACATTCCTCTCCCATCCGTGACATCTTCTCCTGACAGTTATTACTGCGCAGGAATTCATACAGTGCCGTGACTCTGTCCTTAACTGTGGAGTCTTTACTTTTCAGAACCTCTTCTAATGGAATAACTGTTTCCAGCATTTTTTCACGTAACCCATTAAGGTCAGAAAGGACAAATCCATTAGAAGCCCTTCCCTTCCTGGTCCATGGCTTATGCCAGCTGCTGCTTCCGTGAATTCCAACAGCAAGACAATAGTTATCCAGAATATCAATATCCTCACGGGGAATACCGGTCATATTAGAGCGCAGATAACGAAAAACTGTATCATAAGTATAATTCTTGTAAATCATATCAAGAACGCCTCTTATCATCTCAATTAACGGATTATCTGTTACAGGCTTCTTAGCGTCAACAAAAACAGGAATACTGTTCTGGGCAAACACATTGCCAGCCAGCACTCCATATGTTGACATGTCACCGGAAACTACTGCTATATCTCTATACCGGTAGCCCTCCTGTCTTGTAAGTCTTATTATCTCACTGGCAGCATAGGTTATTTCATCTTTTACAGTTCTGGCATTGAACATTCTTATATCCTGATGATTCTTGTCCTCGCCTGAATTGTAAATATACTGGTTAACCCCACCCCTGAATATATTCTTCTCAAGAAATGCCAGCTGTCTGCTCTTAAAACGTTTGCAGTCACCTTCAATAATCTGGATATCTTTTGGATGCTTTTCCCTACATATCTCATCATTAATTTTTGATAGTTTGCTTATCATCTCCTTGCTCATGAAGAATATATTTTCCATGCCGTCCATTACATTAAACTTCTCTCCCACGTCAATGGTAACAGTTACGGTTATATTCTTACAACAGCCCGCAAGAATCCTGATAAGCTTGTACTGGATAGGGGTAAAGCCTGTGAATCCATCAAATACAAGTTCACTGTTTCTGATTCTTTCTGACTCTTCCACTAAATCACACAACACGTCAAGAATTTCCTCTGATGTAATGTAATTGTCATGTAGATACTGCTTAAATCTGTCATACACCAAACCTATGTCACTGATTTTGCTCTTAAGGAGATTATTATCCTTAATATCAGCCCCGATTGCCATGAACTTTTCAGGTGAATAATCATACTGAAGAAGTTCTGATATGACTGATTTCAATTCAGATACAAAACCCACTTTATTAATACTGCTCCTGAAATATTGCAGTTCTTTCCTGCTGTCCTCCAGAACTTTTCTCACAATCAGGTTCTTTCCAGTATCGTCAAGAACAGGTCTGTTCTCTCCGCCAATTTCCTCAAAAACCTTGAATGCAAGCCTCTCGAAGCTTACTACATCTATATTAAGAATTCCCTTGCGTGGATGGCTTTCCACCAGCTTCTTCTGTGTAGACATAGTGTACTGTTCAGGAACAACTACAATGTAATTGCCAGAAGGGTTTTCTATTGATTTTTTAATTACTTCATTAATAACGCAGGTTGTTTTTCCTGACCCTGACCCACCTGCAATAATCTGTATCGGCATATGTGTATCCCTTTCCTTAAGAATATGCTTACGACTCATATGTTCTATTATACACTTTATTCATACTAAAATGAAATAGAAAATCAGCCACAGGCGTTCCTTATTAAGGCATCTATAACCTTCTGATAACTGTATAATTACTAATATGCCGGGTTACAGCTAAATGCTATAACCCGGCACATCATCATACCTTAACTGGCTTATTTCCATATATTATTCTATTTACTTTGTCTAATTTCATGTTTGTCATGTTGGATATCTGCTCTGGAGTTACACCGTTGTTGTACATATTACTTATAAGATTGGCTTCCCCACGTTTTTCTCCACGTCTTTCTCCACGTCGTTCTCCACGTTTTTCTCCTCGGCTTTCAGCTCCTTCAATCTCTTTATCAATCTCGTCTTTCATCAATTCCCTTAATGCCTGACACATTCCTGAATCCCTCCTTATCGCTTCATACAGTTCTTTGTTTGCAGATACACTTGCCTGCAGTATTGCATCAATGTCTGACTTTTCCCAGTTTTCATTTGCTCCGATTGAATTCTTAAGAAACATCTCAACATCTTCTCTGTCTGCTTTGTCCGTCAGTACCCTTAAACTGCTATGGTTCTGCTTATCTAGTTCCTTAACAACTACTATCTGTACCGGAAA
>CALZFR010000128.1 GCA_945648485.1 uncultured Eubacterium sp.
AAGCAAGAGTGACATCGGACTCATTAATATTACCAACACCGCCGTGGATAACCTTTACTACAACCTCTTCATTAGAAAGCTTTACAAGACTCTGCTTTACAGCCTCAACTGAACCCTGGACATCAGCCTTGATAATAATACATAACTCTTTGACATTACCCGCCTGTATCTGTTCAAATATATCATCAAGTGATACCTTATGCTTAGTATCATCAAGAAGCTTCTTCTTACCTTCACTGATAAATGTCTCTGCAACATTTCTTGCTTCTTTATCAGAGTCAAATGCCATGATAATCTCACCGGCATTAGGAACATCTGATAAACCAAGAATCTCAACAGGTGTTGAAGGACCAGCCTCCCTGAGTCTTCTGCCCTTATCATCAACCATAGCCCTTATCTTACCATGGCTTGCTCCTGCTGCCACGTTATCTCCTACCTTAAGAGTACCCTTCTGAACCAGAATTGTAGCAACCGGACCTCTTCCCTTATCAAGCTCTGCTTCAATAACAATTCCTCTTGCCTTTCTGTTAGGGTTAGCCTTAAGCTCATTAACCTCTGCTGTAAGAAGAATCATATCCAGAAGTTCATCAATACCTTCCTTTGTGTGGGCTGATACTGGTACAAATGTTGTAGAACCGCCCCAGTCTTCTGATATAAGTCCATATTCTGTGAGTTCCTGCTTAACCTTTTCTACATTAGCATTAGGTTTATCAATCTTATTAACAGCAACAATAATCTCTACTTCTGCTGCCTTGGCATGGTTAATAGCTTCAATAGTCTGTGGCATAACACCATCATCTGCAGCAACTACAAGAATAGCAATATCTGTTGCCTGTGCACCACGCATTCTCATGGCTGTAAATGCTTCATGTCCAGGTGTATCAAGGAAAGTTATTGACTGTCCGTTAACATCAACAGTATAAGCACCAATCTTCTGTGTAATACCGCCTGACTCCTTAGCTGTAACATGAGTTTCTCTTATTGCATCAAGAAGAGATGTCTTACCGTGGTCGACATGACCCATTACACATACTACAGGTGGTCTTGGAACAAGTAACTCTTCAGGCTCCTCATCCTCCTTAAGAAGTTCTGCTATAACATCAACCTTTTCCTCATGGTCACAGATACAGTTAAACTCAAGAGCTATCTCTTCTGCTGTATCATAATCTATCTCCTGGTTAATTGTAACAATCTTACCCTGCATGAAAAGTTTCTTAACAACCACCGATGGCTGGACCTTCATCTTGTCAGCAAGTTCCTTGATAGTAAGAGTATCTGGAAGAATCGTATCGTCTTTCTTCTCTTCTTTCTTCTCTTCTTTCTTTTCTGCCTTTTTCACCTGTCCACTTGAGAAAATAAGATTTACCTTGTTATAAACTTCTTTCTTACGTTCATTCTTGTGGTTATCCTTACCCCAGTCTGACCTTCTTGAATCCGGCTTTGATTCAAATACAAACTCTTCTTTAACTCCGCCATCTCTTCTGTCATTACGTCTTCCCTGACCATTCTGGCTGCCCGGTCTGTCGTTATTCTTAAATCCTCCCTGGCCATTACCTGGTCTGTCACTTCTGAAGCCGTTTCCATTACCGCTGTTGTTAAAACGGTCATTCTTTTGTCCGTTAAATGATCTTCCTCCCTGTGAATTATCCCCAGGTTTTCTTCTATTATCAGAATTAAAGTTATTATCTCTGTTTCCATTACTGCGGAAAGAATTATTATCCCTGTTTCCCCTGAATCCGTTATTCTGGCTCTTGTCACCATTATTCTGGAATCTGTCTCCATTAGAACTTCCGTTAGCAAATCTTGGACCGTTGTTCTGGAATCTGTCTCCATTATTCTGGAATCTGTTTCCATTATTCCTGTCAGAGCCATTTCTGTCTCCACGGCTGTTATTACGGTCAAAATGGTCATTACCATTCCTGTTGTTCTGGAATCTGTCTCTTCCACCCTTTGAGCTGTTCTGAGGGAAGAATACCTGTGAAACCTTAGGTTCTTCCTTCTTTACTTCACTCTGGTTACCTGAAGCTGTTCCTTCTTTAACTGCTTCTTTAACCTGGACAGATGTATCAGGCTTTGATTCAGGCTTTGATTCTGCCTTCACAGGTGTCTCATTCTTCTTTCCATATCTGCTGCGGATTTTACTTACCTCTTCATCGCTAAGACCATTCATAGATGTGTATTTTTTATCCGCTGTATCCAATACATCTGCAATGTCTTTTGAAGATATATTTAACTCTTTTGCTAATTCATATACTCTCATACTAGATTATTCCCTCTTTTCTGAATAACTGTCACATTATTCCAAACCACTGTCTAATTGTTTTTGAATCTGATTACCAAAATTCTCATCCAGGACCGCCAGGGATGCTCTGAATTCTTTTCCTATTGAATGTCCCAGAGTGACCTTGTCACTGTATTCGTAATAAGGAACATTATAGTAGGTACACATGTTTCTAAAGTTTTTCTTGGTATTATCAGAAGAATCTGATGCCACAATAACAACAGATGCTTTATGTTGTTTTACAGCCTTCTCTGTGGAGAACTCTCCGCTCGCCACTTTTCCGGCTCTCTGTGCCAATCCAATCATGGATAAAATCTTATCTTGTTTCAAATTTTTCAAAACCTCTTTTCAACTCCTCATAGACGCTTTTGTCTACAGGCATCTTGAAAGAACGTTCAAGTCCTTTAGAGGCAATTGCTTTGCCAAGACAGTCAGCATTAGGACATATATATGCACCTCTGCCATTTTTCTTGCCTGTCTCATCAAGCATAATTCCCTGCTCATTTTTAATTATACGAACCAGTGATTTCTTATCTTTCATCTGCCTGCAGCCAATACACTGCCTTTGAGGTTGTTTTTTTGTTGTACCCAAATCCAAATCACTCCCAGCCTGCAAAAGTCTAATTACTCTTCAACTACATCAGAAGTATTCTCTGTAAATTCCAGTGTTTCCTCTCCCTCTGTCTCTGAATCATACTCTGTCTCTTCGTTACCGTTTTCCATCTCCATTGCAGATTCGCTCTTAATATCAATACTGTAACCTGTAAGCTTTGCTGCGAGACGTACATTCTGTCCTGCCTTTCCAATAGCAAGAGAAAGCTGCTGGTCAGAAACAACAACTGTTGCCTTCTTCAAATTCTCATCATCATAAGCTGATATAGAAACAGCCTTTGCAGGACTTAATGCATTAAATATATACTGGGCAGGATTGTCACTCCACTCAATAACATCAATCTGCTCATTGCCAAGTTCGTTAACAATAGCTCTTACTCTTGCTCCGTTAACTCCTACACAGGCTCCAACTGGATCTACATTAGGATCCTCTGCCTTTACAGCAATCTTGGTTCTTGAGCCTTCTTCTCTTGCAATACTAACAATCTTTACTATTCCATCTTTAATCTCTGACACTTCCTGCTCAAATAATCTCTTTACAAGTAAAGGTGTCTTTCTTGAAACTTTAATTATAAGAGAACCAGATTTTTCTTTATCTTTATCTGTATTATTTGCGTTTTTGCTGCTGTTAGACACTTCCAGTACATAGAGCTTTATTCTGTCACCTCTCTGGAATGTTTCTCCCTTTACGCACTCATTCTTTCTTAAAGTAGTCTGTGTTCTTCCAATGTCAACAAGAACATTGCCCTTCTCATCAATTCTCTGAACGATACCTGTAATAATCTCGTTCTCCTTTGAATGATACTCATTATATATAGCAGCTTTTTCTTCTTCCCTGATTTTCTGTACAATAATTCCCTTGGCATTCTTAGCAGCTCTTCTTGAGAAAGCTTCTGACTTAATCTCAATCTTTACTGTATCCCCAGCCTGACACTTAGGATCAATCTTTTTAGCCTCTTCTAAAAGAATCTCCCTGCCATAAGGAAGGTTAAGCTTCTGGCTCTTCTTTGCGTCCTCTGCCGCCTCACCTGGTGTAAGTTCATCTACAACAGTTCTTAAAGCATAGATATGGAAATCACCTGTCACTCTGTCAAGTGTCACCTCACAGTTATCAACTGTATTAAACTCCTGCTTAAACTCTTCACGAAGTGACTTCTCAATAGTATCAAGCATAATATCTTTGCTGATTCCATTCTCCTTCTCTAAAGCCTCTAAAGCTAATATTAATTCTTTATTCATTTTATCCTCCTTTGCCTGTCAGGCTATTATTAATCGCAGAATGCTAATGATATTTTAGCAATATTAGTTCTATCTATTGTCTTATATTCACCACTGTCAGTTTCTATTGTAACTGTAACATTGTCAAAATCCTTTAAAACTCCGGTTAATTCCTTGACCTTTTCCATTGGTTTGTACAGTTTTATGTCAACTAACTTTCCTATTGACCTTTTAAAATCCTTCTCTTTCTTTAACGGTCTTGTAAGACCTGGTGAGCTCACTTCAAAAATGTACTGTTCGCTGATATAATCCTCTCTGTCAAGAATCTCATTAAAAGCCCTGCTTATATCCTCGCAGTCATTAACTGATATTCCTCCATCTTTATCAATGTAAACTCTCAGATACCAGTCGCTGCCCTCTTTGACAAACTCCACGTCAACAAGTTCAAATCCTCTGGAATCAATTAATGGCTGAATCAGTTCCTCAGTTTTTGCTTCATAGCTTTCACTCTTACTCATTCACATCACCTTTCCATAATATTCAGTTGTAATGTACAAGTCTGACATATAATTACGTAAAAGGAGTGGACATATCTGTCCACTCCTTTCTAGAAATAATATGCAGTAGCCAATAGGGGAATCGAACCCCTGTTTCCGCCGTGAGAGGGCGGCGTCTTAACCGCTTGACCAATTGGCCTCAACAAGTACTTGACTATAATACCTCATAAAAAAATACTTGTCAAGCACTTTTTTTATTTTTTTTAAAAGAAACTGAATATTGCCGTAAACACCCCTGCGCTGGCAACTCCCATTATTATTCCTGCAAGAAGCACTCCAAGAAGTACTGCAATTACGCTCTTTTTAAATCCCATGTCAAGAAAGCTGGCAGCCAGTGTTCCCGTCCAGGCTCCTGTTCCAGGAATAGGTATTCCAACAAATAAAAGCAATGCCACAAACAATCCCTGTCCTGCCTTCTCTTTAAGCTTCACGCCGCCTTTATGTCCCTTCTCTATACAGAACGTAAAAAATCTGCCAATATACTTCTTATCCTTCCCCCACTCCAATACCTTTCTGGCAAAAAGGTAGATAACTGGAACAGGAATCATATTGCCAAGCACACACACAATGTAGGACTGTATAAGAGGAAGCTGGTATGCCTGAGATACCGGAATAGCTCCTCTCAATTCTATCAATG
>CALZFR010000129.1 GCA_945648485.1 uncultured Eubacterium sp.
TATGTTAATTAATGGAGGGTATATGAAGTTTACTAAAATGCATGGAGCTGGTAATGACTACATATATGTGGACTGCACTGAGGTGGCTGTTAATAATCCTGTGGAAATGGCTGTTAAAGTCAGCGATGTAAGATTTGGAATTGGCTCAGACGGACTTATTCTTATCAAGCCTTCAGAAAAGGCAGATTTCTTCATGGAAATGTACAACGCAGATGGCTCGCAGGGCAAAATGTGTGGTAACGGAATACGCTGTGTGGGTAAATATGTATATGATAATGGCCTTACCGATAAGACAACATTAACAATAGATACACTTTCAGGAGTAAAAACATTAAAGCTTAATATTGGTGATGATGGAAAGGTCGCTTCTGTGGTAGTTAAAATGGGAGCACCAATACTTGTTCCATCGGAGGTACCGGTTAAGCCTGAATTCTTTGGGTTATCACCAGATGAAAAGGAGCCTGTGGTATCAAAGCCTCTCATGGTAAATGGCGGGGAATACCAGGTTACATGTGTTTCTATGGGTAATCCTCACGCTATTGTATATCTTGATAGTGATATAGATATTAAGAAATTTGAAATTGAAAAAATCGGACCTTATTTTGAACACCATGAAGCATTTCCTGAACAGATTAATACTGAATTCATTCAGGTTGTGGACAGGAAAAATCTTAATATGCGTGTGTGGGAGAGAGGTTCAGGTGAGACCTGGGCGTGTGGCACAGGAGCATGTGCAAGTCTGGTAGCAACTGTTCTAAACGGATTGTGTGATGATGACGCAGTGCTTCATCTGATGGGAGGAGACTTGCACATCAGATGGGACAGAACAGCTGACACAGTGTATATGGAAGGCCCGGCAGTGACAGTTTGTAGCGGGGAATTCTATGAATGATACACCTGTGTCTGAAGGATTTCGGATAGCGGGGCTGAATATATATGAGTCTGGTTTAGGAATACACATTGAAAGGAGATTGGAAGTATGGCAATGACCGAGATGAGAATGGATGAATTCTTAAATGAACTTTCCAGCAAGGCAGCAGTGCCGGGAGGCGGAGGCGCCAGTGGCTATGCAGCAGCTTTGGGAATGGCACTGGGCACCATGGTAGCTAATCTTACTACTGGAAAGAAGAAGTATGCAGAGTATCAGGAGGAGATTGAGGATATTATTGAAAAATCCCAGATTCTAACTGGAGAACTGGCAGAATTCATGGATAAGGATGCAGAGAGCTTTGAGCCTTTATCTAAAGCCTATGGACTTCCAAAGGATACAGAAGAACAGATACAGGAAAAAAACAGGATAATGGAGGCGGCACTTCTTGATGCCAGCAAAACTCCACTGGAACTTATGGAAAAAATATATAAGTCAATGCTTATCTTACAGAGACTTTCCGTTGTGGGCAGCAGTCTTGCAATCAGTGATGTTGGTGTGGGAATCCAGATGGCGCAGGCAGCTCTTAACGGAGCTTCCCTTAATGTATTTATTAACACAAAGCTTATGAAGAATACTGATGTTGCGAAAGATTTTAATTCAAAGGCGGATGAGCTTCTTGATAAGGGAAATAAGCTGGCAGATCAGGTGTATGCTGCGGTTGTGGACAGAATAAGGAGTTGAGCGGACCAGCGGTGAAGAATATATAGAAACTGACATCTGACATATTTAGATAATAATGATGCGTTAGAATGGAGATAAATATGGAAATACTTAAAGGACTGCCTGTGGCTAATGCTATTAATGAAAAACTTATTGAAGAGGTTAAAGATTTGAAAGGACCTCTCCCAAGACTGGCAATAATAAGAGTGGGAGAAAGACCTGATGACTGTTCTTATGAGAGAGGAGCAGTAAAGAAGATGGAAAAAGTCGGGTTCAGATGCTCTACATTTGCATTTCCTGGGGATATAGACAATGACACATTCCAGGCTGAGTTTGACAAGATTAATAATGATGATGATATTGATGGAATACTGCTTCTGCGCCCTCTTCCAAAGCAGCTGGATGAGAGAAGCATAGAGGAAAGAATTGACCCAAGAAAGGACCTGGATGGAATATCACCAATGAATCTTGCAAAAGTATTTGCAGGTGATGAGACAGGATATGGACCATGTACTGCTGAAGCAGTTATTGAAATGCTGGATTTCGCAGGGATTGACCCTAAGGGCAAGAGGGCAACAGTAGTAGGACGAAGCCTTGTAATAGGAAAGCCTGTGGCAATGATGCTTATGAAGAGAAATGCCACTGTTACAGTGTGCCATACTAAGACTGCTGACATGGCAGGAACATGTAAGAATGCAGAAATACTTGTGGCAGCAGCAGGCTGTGCCAGGATGATTAATAAAGATTTTGTGGCACAGGATGCAGTTGTTATTGATGTAGGCATTAACGTGGATGAGAATGGAAATCTGTGTGGTGATGTGGATTTTGATGATATTCAGGAGAATGCATCAATAGCTACTCCTGTTCCGGGTGGCGTTGGTTCTGTTACCACATCAGTTCTTGCAAAGCATCTGCTGAAAGCGGCTAAGGCAAGGTAATCACAGTATTATCAAAAATATGCTTGAATTAGCAGCTGTCTTATGTTATGATACGAGACGATAGTGGAGATATATGTAGAATGATATGAATATATACTCTGTTGTTCAGATTAGATGAATATTAAAATGCTATGAAAGAGACTGCTTTTCATGGAACCTGACAGGAAAGATTAACGCCATCGACTGAAAGCGTTCACAGGGAATTGTCAAGTGGAACACTCTGGAGCAGAGCAGCTGAACATTAGTAGGCTGTTACGTTGTACGCGTTAAGTATGTTGAAAGTGGAATAAGAAGACCAGTCTATGAGAGGTTTTGATTGGAGCTGTGTCCGATTTATTCAATGCGGGTGGTACCGCGGATGACTAAGTTTATTCGCCCCGGAATGCGTTAATCGTGTTCCGGGGTTATTATTTTTATTATTTAAGGAGGAGTTATGGCGAACATTTACAGAGACAGAGTTTTGAACCAGGTTACAGAGGCTGATATTGACAGCACATTAAGAGTGGCAGGATGGGTTGAAAATATTCGTGACCACGGCGGGGTTTCATTTATTGATTTAAGAGACATGTATGGTGTGCTTCAGGTGGTAATCAGAGACCCTGAGCTTCTTAAGGGAATTAAGAAGGAGGAGTGCATTAGCGTCAGCGGTATTATTGAGAAGAGAGATGAGGAAACATATAATCCTAAGATTCAGTCAGGTACAATTGAACTTGATGCCAAGGAGATTAATGTGTTAGGTCAGGTATATACAACTCTTCCATTTGAGGTTATGACTTCAAAAGAGGTAAGAGAGGATGTTCGTCTTAAGTATAGATATCTGGACTTAAGAAACCAGAAGGTTAAGGATAATATTTTATTCCGTTCACAGGTTATTTCATTCTTAAGACAGAAGATGACAGAGATGGGATTTGTTGAAATCCAGACACCAATCCTCTGTGCGTCATCACCAGAGGGAGCAAGAGATTACATTGTTCCTTCAAGAAAGTACAAGGGTAAGTTCTATGCTCTTCCACAGGCTCCACAGCAGTACAAGCAGCTGCTTATGGTATCTGGATTTGATAAGTATTTCCAGGTTGCACCTTGTTTCAGGGATGAGGATGCCAGAGCTGACCGTTCACCAGGAGAGTTCTACCAGCTTGACTTCGAGATGAGTTTTGCTACACAGGAGGATGTATTCAGGGTTGGCGAGGAGGTTCTTTCTGCTACATTTGAGAAGTTCGCTCCAGAAGGCTTTAAGGTTACTAAAGCTCCATACCCAATTATCAGCTACAAGCAGGCAATGCTTGAGTTTGGTTCAGATAAGCCAGACTTAAGAAATCCATTAAGGATAATTGATGTTACTGATTTCTTCCAGAAATGTACATTTAAGCCATTTATCGGAAAGACAGTACGTGCCATTAAAGTTCATGCAGAGATGTCAAAGGGATTCCATGAGAAACTCCTTAAGTTTGCTACTTCTATCGGAATGGGCGGCTTAGGATATCTTGAGGTTCTTGAAGACAAGTCATATAAAGGTCCAATTGACAAGTTTATTCCAGATGAGCTTAAGGAAGAGTTCAGAAGCCTTGCAGGACTTGAAGTTGGAGATACAATTTTCTTCATGGCTGACAAGGAAGACAGAGCTGCTTATTATGCAGGAATGATTCGTACAGAATTAGGTGAGAAGCTCGACCTTATTGAGAAGGATGCTTACAGATTCTGTTATGTTAATGATTTCCCTATGTTCGAGAAAGATCCTGAGACTAAGCAGATTGGATTTACACATAATCCATTCTCAATGCCACAGGGCGGTCTTGAGGCACTTAATACAAAGGATCCTTTAGATATTCTTGCATACCAGTATGATATTGTATGTAATGGTGTAGAGCTTTCTTCAGGTGCGGTACGTAACCATGATATGCAGATTATGGTTAAGGCCTTTGAGATTGCAGGATATGATGAGGAAGTATTAAAGAGTAAGTTCGGAGCTCTTTACAATGCATTCCAGTTCGGTGCACCACCACATGCAGGTATGGCTCCTGGAATTGACAGAATGATTATGCTCCTTACTAATGAAGAGAATATCAGAGAGGTAATTGCATTCCCAATGAGTGGAACAGCACAGGATCTTATGTGCGGCGCTCCTAACGAGGTTACAGAACAGCAGCTTCGTGAGGTACACATTAAAGTCCGTGATTAACATGAATTGAAAGGAGCAGCTTTATGGCTAATGTTATTGATGATGCAACTATAGAGTATGTTGGAATCCTTGCAAAGCTTGAACTTTCTGATGAAGAAAAAGAACAGGCAAAGAAGGATATGGCAAGTATGCTTGATTATATTGACAAGCTTGGAGAACTGGATACAACAGGTATTGAGCCTATGTCCCATGTTTTCCCTGTAGAAAATGTTATGAGGGAGGATGTTGTAACTAATGGTGACGGAAGTGAAGAGACACTTGCCAATGCACCAGAAAGACATGATACCTCATTTGTAGTACCTAAGACAGTTGATTGATTGGAGGATGACTATGGATTTGTTAAATATGAGTGCTGTCAGTCTTGCCAAGGCAATCAAGGCGGGGGAGACTACAGCAGTAGAGGCGATGGAGGCAGTTATTGCCCAGATTGAAAAGAGTGAAAAAGACCTTAACTGTTATGTGACATTTGACAAGGAAGCGGCTCTTGCCAGTGCCAAGGAAGCACAGGCAAAGATTGAGGCTGGGGAATTAACAGGACCTCTGGCTGGCGTTCCATTTGCAATTAAGGACAATATGTG
>CALZFR010000130.1 GCA_945648485.1 uncultured Eubacterium sp.
ATATCAAGAATAAACAGGTCTGTATATTTCATCAGCTCATTGAATTTGCTGATAAATGGTTCTTCTAATTTAAATGGATTGCCTGATGTATCCAGAGTAGTATTAACCCCCTCAAGTTTTGCAAGCCTGAAAAGCTCTGTAACGTAATCAATCTGTAGCAGTGCCTCTCCTCCACTTACAGTTATACCGCCATTATTTCTCCAGTATGGCTTGTACCTCAACGCTTTTTTTAATGTATCCTGAGGTGTCTCCTCATAAGAATTATCATCCTTTAAAGCCCATGTATCAGGATTATGGCAATAACTGCAGCGCATTCTGCAACCCTGTAAAAATATGATATATCTTACTCCTGGTCCGTCTACAGAACCAAAGCTTTCAGTGGAATGTATTATTCCTTTAATTTCTTCACTCATTTTCCTAAATTATCACTGCCTTCAGGCAGAGCGTTCTCCTTTCGCAGGCTTCAAACTGTTTTCTTTCAATTCACGAATTGCCCTAATTAAAAGCAGTCCTTCCAAATCATAGTATATCCACTAATTCACTTTCTCTTTAAAAAACTTCTGGAATATTATGGAAATATTCCAGAAGTCTATGTAATCTTATCACTGATTAAGAACAGGTCATCTGGCCTGTTCTGAAATCTGTTCAGTATAATCACGCATATGCAGGGTAATTATATTACTTTGCACGTGCCTTCTTAACTACCTCAACAGCCTCTGCTGTCATGTCTTTAATCTTGTCGAACTCGCCAGCCTTGATAAGGTCACCCTTAACCATCCAGCTTCCGCCACAACAGAATATCTTGTCACATGCAAGATAATCCCCGATGTTCTTTGCATTGATACCACCTGTTGGCATAATTCTTACGTTAGTATATGCTGCACACATAGCCTTAATCATAGCAAGTCCACCTGCTGCTTCAGCTGGGAAGAACTTAACTCTTGTAAGACCACGCTTAACAGCCTGGGCAAGCTCAGATGGTGTAACGATACCAGGTACTACCTCGATATTCTTTGAGATACAGTAATCAACGATTTCTGGATCAAATCCTGGGCTTACGATTAATGAAGCACCTGCTGCAACTGCACGGTCAACCTGCTCTGTTGTAAGAACTGTACCTGCTGCAAGTACCATATCTGGATATGCCTCATGCATAAGACGAATAGACTCCTCAGCTGCTGCTGTACGGAATGTAACCTCTGCGCATGGAAGTCCGCCCTCATATAAAGCCTTAGCCAATGGAAGTGCATCCTTTGCATCATTTAATACTACTACTGGAATTACTCCAAGCTCCTCAAATTTGTCTGCCATTGTTCCCATATTAATATATGAACTCCTTTCAATTGCATAATATTTGCTTTCTTAATTATATACATTTTTCTTAAAATTGGAAGTACTTTTTATAAGTTTTCACTTTTTTGGCTTGTGGGTGTTTCTGATTGTTTTCTTTTTCTTAGGGGCACATGATTTTTCTCGTCCCTGAACTTCCGGTTTCACTGCCTGTGTTTTTCTCCTTTTATCTCCGTATAAGCCCGGCTTTTCTGTTCCCCGTGTCTGATTCTTTGTTTTTGAATTTCCTGCCATCTTTCTTGGCTTAATCAGACACTTAGGTCCGAATCCGATTAAATCATCCCTGCCCTGGGATTTCAACGCTTCATACACCAGGTCATAATTATCAGGATTTCTGTACTGGATAAGCGCCCTCTGCATAGCCTTCTCATGAGGACTGTCAGGAACATATACCTTCTCCATGGTTCTTGGGTCATATCCTGTGTAATACATACAGGTTGATATAGTAGATGGTGTAGGATAGAAATCCTGTACCTGTTCCGGCATATATCCCATGTCTCTGACGGATTCTGCCAGCTGTATTGCATCCTTTAACGTACTTCCCGGATGGGATGACATAAGATAAGGCACCACATACTGGTTTAATCCCAGCTGTTTATCTATCTTCTCATATTTTCTGATAAATTCCTGATAAACTGCATTTGACGGCTTGCCAAGAAGACGTAAAACATTGTCAGATACATGCTCCGGTGCAACTCTCAACTGTCCGCTGATATGATATTTGACCATTTCCCTGAAAAATGTATCATCCTTATCAGCTATCAGGTAATCAAAACGTATGCCTGACCTTATGAATACCTTCTTAACACCAGGCAGCTTCCTTAGTTTCCTTAAAAGCTCAAGATAATCCTTATGGGACACATCCAGATTGCCACATGGTTTAGGAAAAAGACACTGTCTTGTTGGACACACACCTTTTTCCAGCTGCTTCTTACATGATGGTTGCCTGAAATTAGCTGTTGGTCCTCCCACATCATGGATATAGCCCTTGAATTCAGGGTCTTTTGTCATCTCCACTGCTTCGTCAATAATTGATTCATGGGACCTGACCTGTACAGTCCGCCCCTGATGGAATGTTAATGCGCAGAAACTGCAGCCACCGAAACACCCTCTGTTGCTTGTAAGTGAGAACTTAATCTCCTTTATTGCCGGGACTCCTCCATCCTTCTCATACATTGGATGATATGTCCTCATATATGGCAAATCATATACATCGTCCATCTCCTGTGTAGAAAGAGGGGCTGACGGTGGGTTCTGAACCACATATATTCCATTTGGATAAGGCTCCACAAGTGTCTTTGCAATAATGGCATCAGTATTGGTGTACTGGGTAAAGAAGCTTCTGGCGTATGTTTCCTTGTCTTCTTTTACCTCATCATATGAAGGAAGCATAACATAATCATATATAGATGATAAATCCCTTGTCTTATACACGCTTCCTCTTATATATGTAATATCCTTAATATCAATTCCCGAAGCCAGGGCATCTGCAGTTTCCACCACAGAACGCTCTCCCATTCCGTAAAGAAGCAAATCTGCACCGGAATCAAGAAGAAGAGAATGTTTTACCTTATTCGACCAATAATCATAGTGGGCAAGACGTCTTAAGGACGCCTCAATTCCTCCAACAATTATTGGAATCTTCTTATAGGTTCTCCTTATAAGATTACAGTATACAACAGCAGCATAATCAGGTCTCTTACCCATGACCCCGCCCGGAGTATATGCATCCGTGCTTCTTCTCTTCCTGGAAACTGTATAATGGTTCACCATGGAATCCATGTTGCCACTCATTACCAGAAATCCCAGTCTTGGCTCTCCGAGAACTGTTATGCTCTTATCATCCCTCCAGTCAGGCTGGGATATAATACCTACAGAATAACCATGAGCCTCAAGGACACGGCTTATTATGGCATGTCCAAAGGATGAATGGTCCACATAGGCATCGCCGATAACAAATACGAAATCCAGCTGCTTAATCCCTCTTTTTTCCATGTCAGCCCTTGATACAGGCAAAAAATCTCTAACCATAATCTCATTCCTTAAACATTTTGTTATATAATCAGGACTACGATAAATATGCTTCGCCTGCTACCACTGGCTAACACTCGTATACCACAATTATAAATGGCTTTCTATAAATCCTCAACACATTTCTTTTTCTTCTATTGGGGCAATTAGATATATTACTCCTCGGTACATGTTTCCAGTTTGAACTAACAATTATTTCCTATGAGTGTTAGATAATAATAGCATAATTAAAGGCTGAACAGCGTCTCAGCCACGCCATCCAGCCCATCACACTTCAAAAATCTACTTATATATGGCTCTTCTCAAAAACCATATTATCCTGCATAGTTTTATTTTCCTACATTAAACGCCTTCATGCCCGGATATACAGAAGCCTCTCCAAGCTCCTCCTCTATACGAAGCAGTTGATTATATTTAGCCACTCGTTCACTTCTACAAGGTGCTCCTGTCTTAATCTGACCACAATTAAGTGCTACTGCTAAATCTGCTATAGTTGTATCTTCCGTTTCTCCTGAACGATGTGAAACTATCGCAGTATAGCCAGCTTTATGTGCCAGCTTGATTGCTTCCAATGTCTCAGAAACAGTACCAATCTGATTTAATTTGATTAAAATTGAATTAGCGCATTTTTTCTCGATTCCTTTTGCCAAACGCTCAGTGTTCGTTACAAACAAATCATCTCCAACAAGCTGAACCCTGCTTCCAAGCTCTGCAGTAATCTTCTTCCAGCCTTCCCAATCTTCCTCATCAAGCGGGTCTTCGATAGAGATAATCGGATATTTTTCTATAAGGTTCTTATACATATCTATAAGCTCATCTGAAGAATAATCCTTATTTGCCTTAGGCAAATGATAACTGTACTGACCTGTTATCTTGTGTTCTGCTGCCATCATCTCTGACTCGTTAATTGGCTTCCACTCACTTGCTGCCACATCCAATGCAAAACAAATATCTTTGCCACATTCATAGCCAGCACTTTTAATGGCTTCTAGCAGGATATCCAAAACACCTTCTACACTATCAATATCTGGCGCGAATCCACCCTCATCTCCTACAGCAGTAGAAAGCTCTCTTTCATCTAAAACCTTTTTCAGACAATAGTATACCTCTGCTCCCATGCGAAGGGATTCCTTAAAACAACATGCTCCAACAGGCACTATCATAAACTCCTGAAAATCCAATGAATTCTTCGCATGGGCACCACCATTAATTATATTCATCATAGGAACTGGCAGCCTGTTACCAGACTGTCCTCCAAGAAAACGGTACACCGGAATTCCAAAGGATGTTGCTGCAGCCCTGCTGCAGGCAATAGATACAGCAAGAATTGCATTTGCGCCAAGAACAGATTTATCATCTGTTCCGTCAGCATCGATCATAGCCTTGTCCACCTTGTATATATCAGAAGCATCAAGACCAGTGATTGCCTGATTAATGGTGGTATTAATGTTATTTACTGCCTTGGTAACACCTTTTCCACCATATCTTTCTTTATCACCATCACGCAATTCCAAAGCTTCGAATTCACCTGTTGAGGCTCCTGAAGGAGCAGCACCCCTTCCAACTGTTCCATTCAGAAGATGTACCTCAGCCTCCACTGTGGGATTGCCCCTTGAATCAAGGATTTCCCTGCCTATAACCTTTATAATCTCTGTACCAGCCATATTATATCTAGCCCTCCCTGAAAAAAAGATTTTTCTTAAGTATTAGCAGAATATGGCTTTTTATTCATATTAATGGAATACTGCGTACTCTTTTGATGTTAGGTGGTGATATACTTCATTTGTTCCTT
>CALZFR010000131.1 GCA_945648485.1 uncultured Eubacterium sp.
TTTCTTTTCTGATGCTTTCTTTTCTGCCGGCTTTTTGGCTGCCTTTTTCTCTGCCGGTTCTTCATCAGCTTTCTTCTCTTCTGCCTTTTTATCAGCAGTCTTCTTTACTGACTTTGCTGAAGTTTTCTTTTCTTTAACTGTTGCAGCCTCTTTAGTTTCTAATTCCTTTTCCTCGATTGCCTCGTTCTTCTTAGCCATATTAGTATCCTTTCCCTTTAAATTATAAATATATGTGAATATTCTTAAGTTTTAACTGTTGTGTCATTATATCCTGAAGTATCTTTGGATCTGTGGTATTCTTAAGTGCATAATCAAGACTGTTGCTCTTTACCTTTATAACAGTATCATTAAGGGCTTTCTGACGCTCTGATGCATTAAGATTATCACTTAAATCAGCAGAAAACAGCCCAGCCACTTCGTTGTGTTCCTCTTCTGTCTCATAGGTATTAATAATTGCAGCAGGATTAACGCTTCCTGAATCAAACTGTTCGTAAAGTTTTTTTGCCACATCGTTCAACAGGGAATCTATGAAATCTTCCGGCATAATATACTCCCTTACCCGGGCAAATACCTCCGGATCGTCAATCATCCATGTAAGAAGTATTTTTTCAGCCTGCCGTACACCGCTTTCCCTCTTTTTCTTCTTTACCTGTGGATTTAATGATGGTCTTTCGCTGCGGATAATTCCCTCTTTATTGCCAAGATTCGCCACCATCTCTCTCATTCCGTCATAATTAATATTAAACTGCTGACACACAGCCTTCATATAATTATCACGCTCCAGGCGTTCCGAAAATGTAACCAGTTTCTCAGCTACATTTCTCTCAAAGCTTGTCTCTCCCTCTGGATCTTTCCTGTCATAGTTTCGCTCCAGAATCTTAATTTCATACATAAAACTGTTACTTGCCTTGTCAATTCTTTCCTGAAAAGCCTCAGTCCCCAATGCTTTAATGAACTCATCCGGATCTTTATAGGGTTCCATATTGATAACTCTTGTAGACAGTCCTGCTGCCTTAAGGATAGGAATGGCACGCATAGCCGCCTTAACTCCTGCCTCATCACTATCGTAAGTTATAAGGACATTATCCGTATACCTCTTCATCAGACTGGCCTGTCCAGGTGTAAGTGCTGTTCCAAGAGAAGCAACAGCCTGGGTAAATCCTGCCTGGTGAAGGCTTATTACGTCCATGTAACCCTCACATATTATCAGGTTGTTCTTTCTAGCTGTCCTGGCAATATTCAATCCATACAGATTCCTGCTTTTATCAAACAGCTTTGTCTCCGGTGAATTGAGATACTTAGGTTTTGCATCACCAAGAACTCTTCCTCCAAATCCAATAACTTTATTATTAATGTCCATAATCGGAAACATTACTCTGTTAAAGAACTTGTCGTTAACACCTCTCTCATATGAAAACAGTCCTGATTCCTTAAGGATTTCATCATCAAACCCCTTCTCTTTCAGATATCTGTATACAGATGAGCCCTGTGCAGAATATCCAAGGCCAAATTTCTTAATGGTATCATCACTCAGTCCTCTTTTCTTAAGGTAATTTAGTCCCAGACTTCCATGTTCTGTCCTAAGCTGGGTGTAATAATATGTTGCCGCCAGCTTGTTTATCTCAAGAAGCTGTGCTTTTATACCACGCTCTTTGCGTTCTTCATCATTGTAATCTGTCTCTGGAAGTTCCATTCCTGCCCTGTCTGCAAGAAATTTTACTGCTTCAGGAAATGTGTAATTCTCATATTCCATTATAAATGTCACCACATTCCCTCCTGCTCCGCATCCAAAGCAG
Organism: uncultured Eubacterium sp.; assembly: GCA_945648485.1. Classification (GTDB taxonomy): domain Bacteria; phylum Bacillota; class Clostridia; order Lachnospirales; family Lachnospiraceae; genus Lachnospira. The sequence goes on from CALZFR010000131.1 coordinate 1,797, forward strand.
TGATAAAGCTGCCTTGAACCAGACACAGAGAAGGAAGGCGACTTCTCATTATGGAATGGACACAATCCAACATAGGAGCTGCCATTCTTCTTTAGTTTTATATATCCCGAAATCACATCAACAATATCATTCCTTGATATGACTTCATCAATTATCTGTCTTGAATACATTATTTAACCTTTCCATGACTTGGGTACATATATTTCCATAAACTTTGAAACACAGTACTGGTCTGTCATGCCTGATATGTAATCACATACTACTCTTTCCAGTTCTTCTCCCTCATCAATAAACTGCTTGAAATTGTCAGGAAGAGCATCAACATTAGCCACATAGTAGTTGTACAGTTCTGTTATCAGCTTATATGCCTTAACCTCCTCGCTCTTGGCTGTGGGATTGGTATACAAATTACTGAACATATACTGTCTGAGGCTGTTCATTGCATCTCCAATCTCCTGTGACATATATATACCATCCTTATCACGGCTGCTTACAATTATGTCATTAATGAGAGTATTAAGTCTTTCCTTGGTGGAATTACCAAGAATACTTGTATATATCTTAGGAATATCATTCTCAGCAAATATCCCCGCCCTTATAGCATCATCAATATCATGGTTAATGTAGGCTATTTTGTCTGAAAGTCTTACCACATTTCCCTCTAAAGTAGCCGGTTTACCCGATGTTCTGTGATTCATTATGCCATCTCTTACCTCCCAGGTAAGATTAAGTCCTTTGCCATCATTCTCCAGGAGTTCTACCACCCTGACACTTTGTTTGTAATGAGCAAAGCCTGATGGACACAGCTTATCAAGTGTTCTCTCCCCGGCATGACCAAATGGAGTGTGTCCCAGATCATGTCCCAGGGCAATTGCCTCTATTAAATCCTCATTAAGCTTTAATGCTCTTCCTATGCTTCTTGCAATCTGTGCGACCTCCAGCGTATGCGTAAGTCTGGTTCTGTAATGATCCCCTGCAGGAGCCAGAAAAACCTGTGTCTTATGCTTTAATCTCCTGAATGATTTACAATGAAGAATTCTGTCCCTGTCCCTCTGGTAGACAGTTCTCATATCACACTGGGGTTCTTCCCTGTCCCGTCCCCTTGACTGGTCACTGAAACTGGCATAGGGACTCATATATTCATGTTCTCTTTTTTCCTGTTCCTCACGTATATTCATATCTATCCCTGTAGATTCCCAGCCATACTAAAACAATACTGGCATTAAGAATCATCCTTAACCATAGAATACTCTTAAATAGCTTTCAAAAAGTGCGCCTATTAGATAATTTCTACGTTGTTTCTTAATTTCCTTTTTTTATTTTTTGTCTGGTCAGGAAAAAAATGATCCTGCGAAGCCTCCGGATACACACAGGGCAAATGCCATAAGAATCCCGGTTACATCCATGGCAATTCCTTTATTCAGAATAAGAGAAACAAGAAAAATAACTGCATAATATGCAAATCCAGCTGCCATCCCCCATAGTACTCTTCTGCTTTTTATCTTCCTGCCAATTACAAAACCTGAAACAGCTGTGGACAGAATATATATACAGTATATACCTGTTGTCACAATTGTTTCCTTCATCCCTGTCTTGAATGCAATCAGTGCAAGAACAAGTAAAAGAACTGCTGTCACAAAATACGCCACCACTATGGTCTGGATTAATTTAATAATTCTATCAGTCAACTTCCCCTCCAGATAATTTATATATATTTCACTTATTCTTTAGTGTATTCACATACTTATAAGACTATGACGTATTGACTTATTAATATTAATTCTGTATATTTAATACATTATATTCTGGGAATCATTCCCAATATTATATATACAAAAAGGAGTTGGTTTTTTTTGGATACGGATAGTATCATACAATTAGTTTTTATTATTATTTTATTGCTGCTTTCAGCATTTTTCTCATCAGCAGAGACGGCATTTACCACAGTTAACAGGATTAAAATCCGTTCACTGATTGAATCAGGCAGCAAGCGTGCCATGACTGTTGACAGAATAATTGAGAATAAAGGAAAAATGCTTTCAGCTATTCTGATTGGTAACAATATTGTTAATCTGAGCGCATCTACTCTCACTACATCCCTTGTAATAAGCTTGTGGGGCAACTATGCAACAGGTATTGCAACAGGTATTCTTACTATTCTGGTACTTATATTTGGTGAAATATCTCCAAAGACTGCTGCAACACTGTATGCTGATAAGTTTGCACTGGCTTATGCACCTGTTATCAGAGGGCTGATGACCGTTCTCACACCTGTTATATATATTATAGATAAGCTTGCCGGTATTGTTCTTAAGCTTCTCGGGCTTGACCAGAAGAACATGAATCAGGCTATTACTGAAGAGGAACTCCGTACATTTGTAGATGTAAGCCACGAAGATGGTGTTATTGAGCAGGAAGAAAAAGAAATTATTAATAACCTGTTTGATTTCGGAGAATCCAAAGTCAAAGATATTATGATTCCAAGAATTGATATGTCACTTATTGATGTGGAATCAGAGTATCTTGATGTAATTAATATATACAAAGAAACTAAATATTCCAGATTTCCGGTATACGAAGACAATCCTGACAACGTTGTGGGTGTTTTGAATATTAAGGATCTTATTACAGCCCCAACAGGCCAGGCATTTAATCTGAAAAGTATAATGAGAAAGCCATATTTTGTATACGAGCAGAAAAATACCTCTGAACTTTTCAGGGAGATGCAGAAAAGCTCTATCAGTATTGCTATTGTAATTGATGAATATGGTACTTCTGTTGGTATGGTAACCACTGAAGATCTGCTCGAGGAGATTGTTGGTGATATCCGTGACGAATATGACCAGGATGAGGAAGAAGAATTCAAGCAGCTTGCTTCTCATGTATACCGGATTGATGCTGCATATAAACTTGATGACATTAACAGCGAAATTGGATGTCATCTTGAATCTGATGATAACGATTCTATCGGCGGATACATAATTGAAAAACTTGACCGTTTTCCAAAGACTGGCGACCACTTTACCATTGATAATCTTGAATTTATCATTGAGAAAGCATCTAAAGCAAGAATTGATTCAATCCTTATGAAGGTTCATGAAGATGACTCTTCTGATGATAATACTAAGAATGACTAATAAGATTTAACTGTCTGTTACAGTATTGTAATAATAAAAGAGTGAGTACCAGCAGGAAGTATTTGTTCCCAGTATAGGGAAATCACTTAACTTCCTGCTGAATACTCACTCTTATTTTGTTATCTCTGCTTATATATCAGAGTTCTACTGACATCTGACCTGAAGGAAGAATTCTTATATGCTTTCTTATGACAGATGGTTCAATTGCTGTACTGACATTCTTAAAATC
>CALZFR010000132.1 GCA_945648485.1 uncultured Eubacterium sp.
CTTATTGCAGCTAATGATCTTAAAGCAGCCAATGAAGAATATGACAGTACTAAAGCAGAATATGATTCACTGGAAATCCAGCTTAACGAAATTAACAACAGCATAGAAACTACTAATACACTGTTAAGTAATACAGAAATCGAAAAACAAAGACTTGATGGCGTAATTAACGTATATGCTGAACAGATTAAAACAATTCAGGCTAACAGTGTTCATTACACAAACAGACTTTCAGATATAAGTAAGAGTATTGATGAAAAGAAAGAAAGTTTATCAAAGCTTGATGAAGAGAAGCAATCTCTTGCCGAAAGTCTTACTTCATATGAAGAAAAACGTGCAGAAGCAAAGAAGAAACATGATGAGATACTAAATTCAATTGAAGAAATCAATAAGAACATTGAAGATTACAATAATAAGATTATTGATGTACTCTCTTTGAAAACAAAAACCACTGCTGATAACCAGAAGTTCCAGACTATGCTGGAACAGAAAAATATCAGAAAAGCAGAACTTAACAGCATTATTATCCAGAAGAAGAGTGAAGAAAATCTTGCAGATAATTCCATCAATGAGTTTTCAGACCAGCTTGTAAAGGCAGACAACAAAATAAATAACCTTACTGAACAGATAAACGATGTAAATCAGGGAATATTCACCAATAAGAATAAAATAACAGAATTAACGTCAATAATTGACAAAGAACAGACCCAGTATCACAGGGAAAAGTCAAAGCTTGAATCTTTGATTGCAATAACAGAGCGGTATGATGGCTATGGCAACAGTATCAGAAAGATTATGGAGCTTAAAGAGACTAATTCTGGAATACTTGGTGTTATTGCTGATATTATTAAGGTTGAGAAAAAATATGAAACTGCTATTGAGACGGCTTTAGGTGGTACAATTCAGAATATTGTCACTGATAATGAGAAAACAGCAAAAGAACTTATAGCATATCTTAAAGACAACAAACTTGGACGTGCTACTTTTCTTCCAATAACATCCGTATCAGGAAAGAATACTTATGAATCAGAACCATGCATGAAGGAAAAAGGTGTAATTGGATTAGCCTGCAACCTTGTCCGTGTTGACTTTGAATATACAAAGCTTGCAAAATATCTCCTTGGAAGAATTCTTGTTGTTGATAATATTGACAACGGCCTTGCTATTGCAAAGAAATACAAGTATTCATTAAGAATCGTTACTCTTGAAGGAGAGCAGCTAAACCCTGGTGGTTCAATGACAGGTGGTGCATTTAAGAATGCCAGCAATCTTCTTGGAAGACGAAGAGAAATCGAAGAATTAAAGAAAAATGTTGCTGATGTAAGTAAATCACTTAATGAGCATAAATCATTAACTTCAGAACTCCGAAAAACTGTGGCTTCTCTCAGGGAACAGAATGATTCATTAAAAAAAGCAATGCGTGAAGCACAGGATGAAAAAAATACAATTGTTATGAACTTAAATTCTGCCACAAACCGCAGGGATGAAATAATAAGTTCATTAGCAGATATTAATTCACAGATTGCCGATGTTGAACGAGAAATTACAGAGATTAGTGGAAATTTAAGTAATGCTTCAGACAGTCTTGCATCTCTTGATTCAATCAATGAGGAGTCTAAGAATGAAATAGAATCGCTTAACAGCCTTCTTGCAGAAAAAAAGCTTGAAGAAGCAGCCGTCAATGACAGCTTTGATAATATTAAGCTTCAGTTTTCATCACTTTTACAAAAAGACTCATTTATCGATGAGAATAAAGAAAGAATCAATCAGGAGATTCGTGAATTAAAGGCTGAGGCTGATGATATCCAGTTAAAGATGGCATCGACCAATGAAGAAATAAGTGCCAAAAATTCCGAAATCTTACAGGTAAAAGAAAAAATAGCTGTTTCTTCAAAACAAATTGAAGATTGCAAAACTAAAATTGAAACTCTCAAAGAAAAAAGGAATAATTATACAAATTCCCACAAAGTATTCTTTGATAAGAGAGAAAGCATTTCAGGAAGAATATCAGATCTGGACAAAGAAGTGTACAGGCTTAATGCAACAAAAGAAAAGCTGGAGGAATCCCTTGATGTTCTTACTGATTACATGTGGGATGAGTACGAACTTACATATTCATACGCCATTGAATACAAGAATGAGGAATTTAGCAGTCTTCCAGCATTAAAAAAGGAAATTAACAGCCTGAAATCATCAATTAGAGCTTTAGGTGATGTTAATGTCAATTCAATTGAAGAATATAAAGAGGTTAATGAAAGATACCAATTCTTAAAGAGCCAGCATGATGACCTGATAGAAGCAGAGAATTCTCTTGTAAAAATAATTGATGAACTGGATCAGGGCATGAGAGTACAGTTCCAACAGAAATTTGATGAAATAAAAGTCGAATTTGACAAAGTATTCAAGGAACTCTTTGGCGGTGGCCATGGAACAATACAGCTTGTAGATGATGAAGACATTCTTGAATGTGGTATCCTTATTATTTCTCAGCCACCAGGAAAAAAACTTCAGAATATGATGCAGCTTTCAGGTGGAGAAAAGGCATTAACAGCTATCTCACTGTTGTTTGCCATCCAGAATCTCAAGCCTTCTCCTTTCTGTCTTTTAGATGAGATTGAAGCTGCACTGGATGATTCTAACGTGGCAAGATTTGCAAATTACCTGCATAAGCTGACAAGACATACACAGTTTATTGTAATAACCCACAGGCGTGGCAGCATGTCTGCTGCTGACAGACTGTATGGTATTACAATGCAGGAAAAAGGTGTATCCACCCTTGTATCAGTTGACTTAATTGCAGACGATCTTGAGAAAGAAGAGAATAAAAAATAGTTAATTTCATAGGAGTATAAAAATATGGGACTTTTTACCAATTTAAAAAATGGTCTGTCAAAAACAAGAGATAACATTGTATCCGGTTTTAACAATATTTTTAATAGTTTTTTATCAATTGATGATGATTTCTATGATGAACTTGAAGAGACAATGATTATGGGAGATATAGGTGTATCTGCCACTGAAGCAATTATTGATGACCTGAAAGAAAAGGTTCGGGAAAACAGAATAAAAGAACCTGCCGAATGCAAGCAACTCCTAATTGACTCTATAAAAGAAAAGATGAATCTTGGAGATAATGCATATGATTTTGAAAATAAAAAATCAATTGTTATGCTTATCGGAGTAAATGGAGTAGGTAAAACCACATCAGCAGGTAAACTTGCCGGTTTGTTGAAATCAAAAGGGAAAAAAGTTATCCTGTCAGCAGCTGATACATTCAGGGCAGCTGCCATAGAACAGCTTACCGAATGGGCAAACAGAACTGGCACTGATATCATTTCTCAAAGTGAGGGTTCAGACCCTGCAGCTGTTATATATGATTCAATTGCTGCAGCAAAGGCCAGAAATGCAGATGTATTAATATGTGATACGGCTGGAAGACTCCATAACAAGAAAAATCTTATGGAAGAACTACGTAAGATTGACAGAATAATTGAAAGAGAGTATTCTGATGCATACAGAGAAAATCTTATAGTATTAGATGCCACAACTGGTCAGAATGCATTATCACAGCTAAAAGAATTCAATGATGTAACTGATATTACAGGAATCATTCTTACCAAGATGGATGGCACTGCAAAGGGTGGAATTGCTGTGGCAATTCAGGCTGAAATGGGAATTCCTGTGAAGTATATTGGTGTTGGAGAGCACATCGAAGATCTTATGAAATTCGATTCAGACACATTTGTTAATGCACTTTTTGATCTTGACATTGATAATGCTGAGTAATAAATGTAATTTATGAAAAGGAGTTTATTGGAATAATGGAAGAGTTATCACTTAAAAAATTTGAAGAAGCAGCAGAGAAAGTAAAGGAAGCCACACTTCCAACTAATCTTGTGTACAGTGAATATTTCAGTGCACAGACAGGTAACAAAGTATATTTAAAGCCTGAAAACATGCAGTACACAGGAGCTTACAAGGTAAGAGGAGCTTATTATAAAATAAGCACTATGTCTGAAGATGCAAGAAAGAAGGGACTTATTACTGCATCCGCAGGCAATCATGCCCAGGGCGTTGCTTTTGCAGCTAAGAAGTATGGCGTTAAGGCAACTGTTGTAATGCCAACAACAACACCACTTATAAAAGTAAACAGAACAAAAGGGTATGGTGCTGAAGTAATACTATACGGTAATGTATATGATGAATCCTGTGAATACGCAATAAAACTTGCTAATGAAAAAGGTCTTACCTTTGTTCATCCTTTTGATGATCTTGATGTGGCAACAGGACAGGGTTCAATTGCCATGGAAATAATCAAAGAACTCCCTACTGTAGATTATATTCTGGTTCCAATAGGTGGTGGTGGACTTGCCACAGGTGTATCAGCACTGGCAAAGCTGCTTAATCCTAATATTAAAGTAATAGGCGTTGAGCCTGCAGGTGCTAATTGTCTTCAGGCATCTTTTGAAGCTGGTAAAGTTGTCACTCTGCCAACTGTTAATACAATTGCTGATGGTACAGCTGTTAAGACACCGGGTTCAAAATTATTCCCATATCTACAGAAGAATCTTGATGATGTAATTGCTGTAGAAGACGAAGATTTAATTGTTGCGTTTCTTGATATGGTTGAAAATCATAAAATGATTGTAGAAAACTCAGGACTCCTTACAGTTGCTGCACTTAAACAGCTTAATGTTAAGGATAAGAAAATTGTTTCTATTCTCTCTGGAGGTAATATGGATGTAATTACCATGTCATCTGTTGTTCAGCAGGGTCTGGTTCAGAGAAGCAGAATATTCACAGTATCTGTACTTCTTCCAGATAAGCCAGGTGAACTTGTAAAGGTTGCATCAATTATTGCCCAGGCAAATGGTAATGTAATTAAACTTGAACATAACCAGTTTGTAAGTATCAACAGAAAAGCTACTGTTGAGCTTAGAATTACTATTGAAGCTTTTGGTCATGAACATAAAGAAGAGATTGTTTCAGAACTGGAGAAAGCAGGTTTAAGACCTCGTATTGTAAAGGTTAATATCTGATATTTTTATACATATTTATTTTTTATTTTGCATTGTGCCAGGATTAACATGGCACAATGCTTTTTTTATTGCGTTAATTCACATTTTTAACACAGATTTT
>CALZFR010000133.1 GCA_945648485.1 uncultured Eubacterium sp.
GGAACACCTATTTTACCAACATCATGAAGAAGGCCCATCATGTATATATCGCCCTGTGCTTTCTCAGAATATCCGTATCTTCTTGCAATCTCCTTAGAATACTTGGCAACACGTCCAGAATGACCATTAGTATATGTGTCCTTTGCATCAATTGCATCTGCCAGAGAATGAACGACGTGCATAAACAGCTTCTCGTTCTCCTCCGTCTTCTTTTCTACTTCCTGTGAAAGATTCCTCTGCAGACGGATAAGATCAATAATGTGACGCACTCTTAACGTAAGTACTTCCGGCACAAATGGTTTCTTAATAAAGTCCATTGCCCCAAGAGACAGTCCCCTTGTTTCAGAATCCTCGTCATCATTAGCTGTAAGGAAAATAACCGGTATTTCCTCCTGCCCGACTTCCTGCTCACGCAGCTTCTTTAAAGTCTCAAAGCCATCCATTCCCGGCATATTAATATCCAGCAGGATTAAATCTGGCGTCTCATTCTCTTTTATATAATCCAGCAATGCCTGTCCAGACTTAAGTGCTGTCACCCTCATGTTATTCGTGCTAAGAATGCGTCCTGCCATTTTCAGGTTCATGATATCATCATCAACCACAACAACCCAATCTGCCATTATTAATCCTCCTGTGTTTTTCACCTTTTGGTATCTACCTATTTATCTATATATACCAGTCGTTATTTCTACCGAAAAATATCCACAATTATTTGTTATTATATCATGTATAAATGTTATTTTCAATAAACTGCCACCTTCTACGAAGCCACATCCAGAAGATTCTTTATTGCTTCCATGTATATAAGAACTGCTTCCTCCATATCTGACACAAGAATAAACTCGTCAGAACTGTGGATACGGTAATCTATTCCTGGTTTCTCAGGTCCAAATGCAATTATATTCTTAAGTGACTTGGCATAGGTTCCTCCACCAATTACCATAGGTTTGTTATCTGTATCACCTGTCACATCTACATACGCCTTGTATAGAGCCTCAACCAGTGGTGACTCTCTTGGGAAGAACAATGGAGCATGCATATTCTTTATCTCAATCCGTCCATTCTCATCTTCCAGCTTTCCCTCACACATTTTGCGGACTTCATCCTCTTTCAGTGTTACAGGAACTCTTATATCAATAGTACATGTAATAACGCCATCCTGTGTCTTAACAATTCCATTACACAGAGTCAGTTCTCCATACTCATCTTCATATTTAAGTCCAATGCCTGAACCATCACAGGATGTACCAATATGGGTATTGTAAAATTTAACGAAATCATCTTCAAAGCCAGCTTTAGACAGGCATTCAAATGTTACGCCAGCTGCATTGACACCTAGTGATGGTGTGCTTGCATGGGCAGATACTCCCTTTGCATATATGCTTATCTGACCATTCTCTTCTGTCACCTTGTATGTTTGAAGCTTTGTATCTGAAAGAGCTTTTTCAATTCTTTCCTTCATCCCCTCTGATGCAGGAATTACTGTAGTACAGGAATCACACACAGCATTAGTAACAAATCCCCCGTTCATAGAGATAATCCTTGTATTCTTAGAATAAGCCCTCATTCCCAGCATACCCTTCTCTCCATGTATACATGGAAAGTTTCCATCTGGCGTGAATCCGCAGGACAACTCCTCCTCCACTTCATTATAATGCTCCATACATTTTGAACCAGTCTCCTCATTACATCCCATAATAAGGCGGACTCTCTTGTTGATTTTCACCCCTGAATCACGAAGAAGCTTCATTGCATACAGTGCCTCTATTACAGGTCCTTTATCATCCGTGGTTCCACGTCCATATACATAGTCCCCTTCCCTTGTAAGACAGAATGGCTCATGTTTCCAGTCTCCGCCAGCAGGCACAACGTCAAGATGTCCTGCTATACCAATGATATCTTCTCCTTCTCCCATCTGGGCATAACCACAGTAATTGTCCAGATTAACTGTCTCAAAGCCCAGTTCCTTCGCAATCTGAAGTCCCTCCTTCAGTGCCTTAGCCGGTCCTTCTCCGAAAGGCATTCCTTCTGCCGGTGTACCAAGCTGTGAATCAATAGCAACAAGTCTGCCCAGATTCTCTACCATTTCCTCTGATAATGCGTGAATTTCCTCTTTTATAATCATAATTTCCTCCACTTCAAGAGCTATTCTATTCATTTTTTCAGCCATTTTTGCAGCACACCCAACAAGGCTTTTAATTCCAGAGGTTTTGCAATATGACCATTCATCCCCACCGTCTTTGCCGCCTGTACATCTTCTGCAAAAGCATTTGCCGTCATTGCAACAATAGGCACCTGCCTGCAATAATTCCGGTTCATGGCACGAATCGCCCTCGTTGCGTCATATCCGTTCATCTTTGGCATCTGGATATCCATAAACACAATGTCATAATAACCATCTTCGCAGTCATTCATCCGGTCAACAGCCTCTGTACCATCACTGACACGTTCCACCGACAACCCTGTCATCTCAAGTATTACAGTGGCAACCTCAACATTCAGCTCATTATCCTCTACAAGCAGTGCACGATATCCTGAAAGCTCCATAGATGCAAGATCATCCATAGCCATAACAGATTCCTGCTGCACTTCTTCATCCATAAGTGTACAGAAAGTTTTTACCAGTCTTGAACGGAACATTGGCTTACTGATAAATGCATTTGCCCCGGCTGCCCTGGCTTCCTGTTCAATATCAGACCAGTCATAAGCGGAAATAATGATGATTGGCACATCATTGCCCACTTCCTTTCTAATAGCCCTGGTGGTTTCTATTCCATCCATACCAGGCATCTTCCAGTCAATAATACATGCAAAATAGTCTTTTTCCTGCTCATGGCACAGCACTACTTCCCGAACTGCCTCTTCACCAGTGGAAACACCTTTTGTTCTCATTCCAAGGTCATCCAGCACACTGCAGCAAGATTCAAGGCTCAGCTTATCATCATCAGCCACCAGAACATCCAGGTTCACGAATTTATCATACTGGATTTTCTCCGTATCCTGAAGCTTCAGGTAAAATGTAACTGTAAAACGGGAACCTACACCAAGGATACTTTCCACCTTGATATCACCACCCATCATACGGACAATATTACGGCTTATTGACATACCAAGTCCTGTTCCCTGAATATAGGAAACCCGTTCATCTTCCGCCCTTGCAAATGGTTCAAAAATCCGGTCTACAAATTCCTTTCGCATACCGATTCCGTTATCCTCAAAGATAAACTCGTAACATCCCACCTTCGCCTGACAGGAAGGCTTCTCGGAAATAGAAAGATGGATTTCGCCTCCATCTGGAGTATATTTCACAGCATTACTCATGATATTCATAAATACTTTCTGGATTCGGAGACTGTCTCCAATTACTGCCTCATGTGTAAGGTTAGAAATACTTACTTTTAATTCGTGATGATGTTCTTTCACCTGGGAATTGGTCATGGTAATAAGATTATCAACCAAATCTGACAGATTAAACTCTTCCTCCATCAGCTGTACCTTACCAGATTCTATTTTACTCATATCCAGCACTTCATTGATAAGACTGAGCAGGTGCTTGCTTGCCATGGTAATCTTCTGCAGACTATCCTGCACCCGTTCCCTGTCATCAATATGTGATGCCGCAATTGCAGTCATTCCTATAATTCCGTTCATAGGCGTTCTGATATCATGAGACATATTAGACAGGAAATCTGTTTTTGCCCTGTTTGCTGCTTCCGCTGCATCATAGGCAGCCTGTAACGCCATCTCCTGAGCTCTTTCTTTTTTAATCAGATCGTCCACATTACGTGTTCCGATGACCACAACATTATTTCCATCCCTTTCCTTAACATAAGCCACCCTGATCTGAAGATAACTGGTTTTTCCCCATGTCAGTGCTTCATAGGTAACTGAATAACTCTCCTTCTGGGAGCGGATATAATCAGTGGACAGTTTCTCAATATACTCATCACGGCTTCTATCAGAAACATATTCTTTTGCATAGCTTTTAACAATCTTTGACCAGCAATTATTATTCTTTGCAAAATACCCATCTGAAGTTCTGGCACACTCATCTGTACGGAAAGTTGTGACAATGTCTGTATCAGGGTCCAGCAGAAGAACAGAATAATATTCCATGGCAAGACCCTCAATAATATCACGCTGGATTTCCATTTCGTGGGTCAGTTTCAGCTGACGCCGCATTTCCGCATCTACATCCCTAAGTCCCACAACAAATGTAATGTTGTTACTATTATCAACAATCTTTACAACACTCATCTCATAATAGGAAATGATTCCTGCCATGCTCCTTCTGAAGCCTAGCTTATAGAGTCCCTCATCTGGGACCCTCTCGTATAATACATCTAATCCAGCCAGTTCTCTTATACGTTCACGGTCTTCTGGGACAACAAATGTATCAATATATTTGTTTAAAACAGAAGAATAATCCCCATTTTCCATCAGCTCGTCAAGAAGCTGTGAACTCATTCCCATTCCATCTGTACGATAAACAGACAAATTACCGGTTTTTCCATCAATTTTAAACAAGCTGCTGTATTCCTTGCTCAATGCTACAGAAATAGTTGACTCTTCCTTGAGAGCTGAATTGGTTCTCTCCACTTCTGCAAGGGCGTCTTCAACTTTCTTCTGTCTGGCAAGTTCCTGCTTCCTTTTCTCATGGACATTCCTGACTCCCATAACAAATCCGTTATTATCACTATCAGGCTTCATGAACTGGCACTGGATATAGTGGGGATTTTCTTTTGGGTGTGTCCGGAAGTCGATAGCATATGTCTGTTTATCAGTAAGAATCTCTTTTATACCGTCCAACTTACGAACCTGGTCAAACAGGTGCTTGTCTTCTTCCAACACTCCGCTATTAACGAATGCACTCATAATATCTTCGTAGTATCCATTGCCAAAGCTGTCGCCATAGCGTTCACGTAATACCTGCCCCATACGGTAGCAGACAGACTGGCCTGTATCCATATTCACTACAAAAATGTTGTCATAGGGAATAGCAAGCGCCTTTGACAGATTGTCCAGAAACTGTATTCCTTCCTTTGTTCCTTCCTTTGTTCCCTCCATCTTTTTCTCCTTGACGTTAACAGACTAAAAAGCC
>CALZFR010000134.1 GCA_945648485.1 uncultured Eubacterium sp.
GAACCATATCCCTTTCGCCGGAATTGTTACCTAAAAGAGCATTTATTTCCTCAGTAGAAAAAGCTTCTGCCGCAAGGTCAATATCAGATTGGGAGTCTTCAATTCCCGGTTCAACTTCAGGCTGTGGAGCAGATTCAGGTTCGGGTGCTGGAACTGGTTCAGGTTCAGGCATTGGTTCTGGCTCTGGCTCTGGTTCTGGCTCTGGCACTGGTTCTGGCTCTGGAACTGGCTCTGGTTCTGGTTCTTTATTCATGTCCTCCAGCATCTTTTCCACACCAATTTTTTTAGTTGATACTATATCTTCCACATCACCGATTGATTCAAGCAGACTTTCAAGATAACTTTCTTCATCAAATTCAGTCATAATGTCACCTCATATAATCACATATAAAGAATTGTATCATAGCAAAAAAGATTAGACAATATAATCCATTAAATCACATACAAAACTCATTCCATTAATCTTTACTGATTTAGCCCTGTCTCCAATATCTGCCGGAAGCTGATAAAACAAATCACTAATCCTATACATCTTAGCCTTCTGGTTAATAAACACAACCTTTTCAAAAGGCCATCTAAAAATATTTGGATGATTAAAATCTTCTCCAATTTCAAGAATAAGTAGATTCTTGTTTAAAGATGCAGAAAGCCACTTGTTATAAAAATCCCACTGCTTTTGGTTAATTTCATCATTAATAAGCGGGTTGCATATTCTTTTCTGATTAATATCCGACTCGGCAAAAATACTATTCTGGTGAGAAGTTATTATGAAAAAATTTTTCTTATCTAACACACCTTTATAAAAATCTAATATGCTCTTTTTGTCCATATTATCAAATGCTTTCTCACACATCTGGCTACCAAGTCCAATTACAACCATTTCAGCTTTCTTATAATCACTGATTATATTGTCAAATTCAATATTCTCCATAAAAATCTCCCAAAAAAATCTGCTACACTAATGTGCAGCAGATTTCATAATAACAACTAATTATCTTAATAATTTATCTATCTCACTGACAAGTGAACCAATCTCTGGTTTTGAAAGCTGTACATCTGCACCGAGTGATTTGCCTTTTGCTCTCATCTGATCGTTAATAAGTGATGAGAAGATTATTAAAGGAATTGATTTAAGTTTGTCATCTGACTTAACAAGCTTCGTTAGCCTGTGACCATCCATAAGAGGCATCTCAATATCTGTTATAATACACTTAACATCATCCGGAGCCTTTCCATTCTTAACATCACACAGATAATCCCACGCAACCTGGCCATTAGGACATTCTGTAACATTACTGTATCCTGATTTCTTAAGAGAATCACATATTAAAGCCATAAGCAGAGGTGAATCTTCAGCAATGATAATATGAGAAGAAACCTTTTCTCTACCCTCCAGTTCAGCTATATCTGACACCTTTAACCCAGTTTCAGGACTGATGTCTGAAACAATTCTCTCAAAATCAAGAATAACGATAAGGTTATTATCGTACTTAACAATACCTGTTGCAATTCCTGAATCTGCTGAGCTAACTGTAGCATCAGGTGTTATAATATCTGCCCATGACACCCTGTGAATACCCACAACAGAATTAACATGAAATGCAACATTCAGCTTATTAAAATTAGTAATAATAAGCATATCCTTGGTAACATCAGATGAAGGTGCAGCTTTAATAACCTTAGCAAGATCAACAACTGTAATTATAATATCTCTTGGCATAAATATGCCTTCAACATTAGGATGTGAATTAGGAACAGGAGTAATTGGCTTATAAGGAACAATCTCTATAATCTTTGCAACATTTATTCCGTAATGATTTCCTCCGACCATGAATTCAAGTACTTCAAGTTCGTTGGTTCCACTTTCCATAAGTATATTAGTTTCCATATTATTATCCTCCGAATCACGTGCTAAATAACTTTTATTATTATAACAAAAAACAAGTATTATTTCAATTATAATACATTAGATTTTATATAATCATATATTTTTTTATATGTACTGTCATCATAGTGAAGTCCATCTACTGTATTAAATCCAGTAGATTTAAGGTATGAATTGGTATCAATAATCCTTACACTACTGTCAAATCCTTCCTGCATCAGCTTATTATACTTATCTATCTGCTCGTTATATACAGTATATCCATATTGAATTTCTTTTTCCTCATCTACCGGATTAATCAGCATATAGTAGACAGGACATTGAAGTGAAATTGCCAGTTCATTTACTATCTGAATATAATTCTTATAATTCCTTGCATAATCATTGACTCCAAGACCAATTATTAATACACTGTCCTTATCAGCACTGTTTTGAATCAGAGTAAGATTCTCTATCAGAAAAGCATACCCTTCACCATTCTTTGCGATAAATGTATCATTTGACTGGGAATATTTTTTCATACCAACATATCTTGAGTCACCCACAAATATGTAATGTCTGTTTAAATCATTGGTATCTGCTCCAGCTGACACAACTGCCGCATTTACACTTAGAACTGCAGCGTTATTATCAGATTCCTCTCCATTATCACCGTTGCTATGTGATTCGTTAGTTTCATTACTATTATCATTAGCCTGATTTTCAGTTATTATCTTATTATTAATATTATTTCTTACTGAATTAATATTATTGATAACACTAACTGATACAATAATAACAGCCGACAACAGCAGAGCCTCCAAGCCTAACATGGATAACTTCAGTATTCGCTGTCTCTTTTTATTTCCAGACATAATACTTCCTTTCAAAATAATACATAAAGCATACTATTTTACAATCCCATGACTGTACAGATATTCAGCCCATAATGGATAATATTCTGCTTTAAGATGAATTCCATCCCATGAGTAAGATTCTATCATTCCGCCATTTTCTGAAATAGAATCATTTACATCCAGATAAAAAGCATTAACTCCATTTGTAAGATATGAGATTGAAACATTTCTGGCATTAATATTATCATTATTGAATACATCATTACCATCAGAGTAATCCCCTGTAACATTCATTATCCCCATTATAACAAATATTGCTGATGGCTGAAACTGTTTAATATACTGTAACACTTCTCTGTATTGGTTGGCAAAGGATGTGGGAGTTCCTTTTCCCAGTTCATTGATTCCAATCATTACGTAAATATAATCAAAACTATCATTTGATAGAGTGCTGGCAAGTGTTGTTTTATTAAAATTCTCATCGAGCATCTCTGCATTCTCAATGTTCCATACTGTAACTCCTTCCCTAAAACAGAAGGATGCTGTATCGATTCCGCCATACCTGCATAATCCTTCTATTCTTGAATCACCGATAAAAAGTGAATTAGAAAAAAAGTCCTTATCTACAGTCTGGTAATTATAAGCTGTTGACAACGCTCTTACATTAACTTCATCATAATACCCACTCCTTGGAGGTTGAGAACTTCTGGCAACATACTCTACTTTGCCATAATCTGCAGAAACAGTTGCTCTATCTACTGTCTGATTTTTATTATCCTGTTGGTCATTCTCCAATGTATTCTCTTCTGATGTTTCAGTTACATCATTGTCTGTATCAGTTGGTTTTTCAGTAGGTTCTTCAGATGGATCAAGTGGTTTTATTGGCACTTCATTAAATACATATTTTCCTTCATCTTCTTTTTTAGAATCATACTCAAAAACTGATGCAATTACTGGATGAGTCATTGAAATATTATTATCAAGAACTCCTGTAAATATTCCAGCAAGACCTATAATATTCAGCACAATAAATGAGATTACCAAAAAAGCTGATAAAGGACACTCTTTAAAAAATCTTTTAAAAATTCTCATTACTTCTCCTTATAATCTACTTAAAATCTGAAATATAAAAATGGATTGTTACTACCAAAAACTAATTCATAAACACATAGCCAGAATAACACAAACAGAATTATCTTACAAATAATTGATTTATGTTTCTTTGCAAATAATTTAAAAGGAATAGGGGTTGCACATACAATACATATCAAAAGCAGCCACCAGTATCTTTTAATCAGGTGAATAAATGTTATCATTGTATTTGCAGCAACAAACCCATCCAGAGGAATAAAAAACATACGCTTTAAATATAACACAAGGACATTCAGATCACTTATATTAAATATTGTCCAGAAAACAGGAATAAGAATAAGCATATAAATATGACCTAGTATTCTGCTCTTATCAAGAAATTTATGAAGGATATATTTTTCCATAATCAATACAATACATGTACATAGTCCCCATAAAACAAAATTCCAGTCTGCACCATGCCATAATCCTGTTAATAACCACACAATTAATAGATTAAATATATGTCGTATTTTGGAACAGCGGTTTCCTCCCAAAGGAATATATACATAATTCTTAAACCATCTGCTTAATGTAATATGCCATCTTCTCCAGAAATCTGTCAAAGAAACAGCCATATAAGGATTACTGAAATTCTTTGGAAGATTAAATCCCATTGCCTTTCCAAGCCCTATTGCCATTAAAGAATAACCAAAAAAGTCAAAATAGAGCTGCATAGAGAATCCCCATGAACCAAGCCATGCAGTTCCTGCATTAATTCCGTAAGGTCCCATGGTATTAACATCATTCCAAAGGGAAGAAATATTATTAGCAAGCAAAACCTTATATACAAGACCAATTATAAATATCTCAAGACCTTTCTCAATAGATGCAAGATTAATCTTTTTATTGTCAAGATCATTCTTTACTTCATCGAAACTTACTATTGGTCCTGCAATAAGCTGAGGAAACATCGAAACATATGTAGCAAATTTTATAATGTTCTTCTCAACATCGTATTTCCCTCTATATATATCAACCATATATGAAGAAATCTGAAAAGTATAAAAGCTTATTCCTAAAGGTAGTGTCAGCTTAAGAAGAGGAATAAATGCATATCCAAAACAGTTATTAATATTTGACACAAAGAAATTGAAGTATTTAAATACAAAAAGAATACCAAAATCTATTACAAGTGATATTACAAGAATTAATTTAGAAGCTTTACC
>CALZFR010000135.1 GCA_945648485.1 uncultured Eubacterium sp.
ATTCAACAAAATTTCCATGTTCATCCCATATTTTCTCATATATACTTTCCCGTCGCACAACTTTGCCTTTGTTTTCAATTAGCATTTTTACTATCTCAAATTCCTGGGGTGAAACATTAATATCTATGCCCTGCTTTAATATCTTATATTTTTCAAAGCAAACCTCAATATCTCCTTTTTTATATATTTCCCCCACATTCAGCTGGCTTCTCCTGATGTTCGCAGCAATTCTTGAAAGCAGTTCCGCAATTTTGAATGGTTTAGTAATATAGTCATCCGCTCCATTGTCCAGCCCTTTTACAATGGATTCCTCATCATCACAGGATGTTAAAAATATTATTGGCGTATCAGAATATTGTCTGATTGTCCTGCACACATCAAATCCGTTTCCATCAGGCAGCTTAATATCTAACAGATACAATTTTACTGCATCTATGTAATTCTTCCATGTTGTATTAAACCCATTAATATCTTTAGCAGTAATAGTCCTGTATCCCCTGGCTTCCAGTATCTCCTGCAAACTCTCATTTATCTCAGTATCATCTTCCAAAATGTATATCATAACTTGCTCCATATAAATATGTAATTATCGTTCGCCCCTCGCCATGAATAAGCTCCGCTTGCTCCGGCTCGCTAACGCTCACTATATCACGATTCGCACTTCGTGCTTGACGATTTCTCCGAAATCTATCGTGGTCGCCGTTCGCCGCTCGCCATGAATAAGCTCCGCTTGCTCCGGCTCGCTAACGCTCACTATATCATAAATATATTACATCCAGCTTACAATACGAAGAATTTTTGCAACAAAAAACGCTCCGGCATAAACCGAAGCGTTTTCAGTGAGCCCACCGGGGTTCGAACCCGGGACACCTAGATTAAAAGTCTAGTGCTCTACCAACTGAGCTATGAGCCCTTATTATATTGTAGGTTATCTTCTACCCAGCTGGGCTAGCTGGATTCGAACCAGCGTGATGCAGGGATCAAAACCCTGTGCCTTACCGCTTGGCGATAGCCCAAGAATAAAAAAGGGTGGGTACAGGGATTCGAACCCTGGGCCTTCAGAGCCACAATCTGACGCGCTAACCAACTGCGCTATACCCACCATATTTTATACAAATGACATGCCTGGTGGCATCGTCACATAAAAAAAAGTGTGCCCGGGGGGATTCGAACCCTCGACCCACGGCTTAGAAGGCCGTTGCTCTATCCAGCTGAGCTACGAACACACAAAGCGGGTGATGGGAATCGAACCCACGTATCTAGCTTGGAAGGCTAGTGTTCTACCATTGAACTACACCCGCATATCGATCGGGGTGACAGGATTCGAACCTGCGACCTCTTGATCCCAAATCAAGCGCTCTAGCCAAGCTGAGCCACACCCCGACGGTTATTTACTTGCATCGCTGTTCCGCAACGCAAGTATGATTATATTATATGAGAACCATCTTGTCAACAACTTTTTTAAAATTTATTAATAGATTTTAAAGTGAAATGAAACTCATCATTATCGTCTATCTCCAGCATTACATAAGTACACATCTTATCTGACTGTCTTGGATATGATATACTTCCTGGATTGATAAGCATCACATCATCACATGGCATAATAACCGGTCTGTGAGTATGTCCAAACATAACTATATCAAATCCTCTTGCTGCAGCTTCCTGTTCTATTGTTTTATAATCCAGTGAAACATAATAGTAGTGTCCATGAGTAAGAAGAATTTTCTTTCCGGCAATTTCCGTCTCAATCTCTTTAGGATAAGCTGAGAAGAAATCATTATTACCGGGAACCATAAGGAGCTTACAGCCACACATCTGGGCTATCGCCTCATCATCTCCCTCAAAATCTCCAAGATGAATAAGCATATCCAGCGGTCCCTCATCAGATAAGGCCTCTACCAGATTTCTCAATCTCCTGTGGGTGTCACTCACTATCATTATCCTTTGCATCGGCGCCTCCTGCTATCTAATATATTGTATTAGTTCTTCTTTCATCTTTCTAAGTGCTTTTCCTCTATGACTTATCTTGTTCTTTTCTTCAGGCGAAAGCTGGGCAGAACAGCATCCATACTCTGGAATATACACAATCGGGTCATATCCGAATCCATTCTCTCCTGCAGGCTCTCTGGCAATCAGTCCCTCCATTGTTCCTCTTGTAACAAGTTCCTTCCCATCTGGAAATACAGCCGCTATTGCAGCTACAAAGCGTGCACTTCTGTCATTCCCCTCAACGCCTTTTAGTTTATCAATTATTGCCTGATTCTTAATATCATAAGATGTATCATGTCCCATAAATCTTGCAGAATACACTCCAGGCTGTTTGTCAAGGTAATCTACTTCCAGACCAGAGTCGTCTGCAATTGTAATATTTCCTGTCAATTTACATACAGCTCTCGCCTTAATAAGTGCATTTTCTTCAAATGTAGTTCCATTCTCTTCAATATCCAAGTCAATTCCTGCTTCCTTCATGGAAATAATCTCCACATTCATATCTCTAAGGATTTCCTTAACTTCCCTGACTTTATTACTATTATTAGATGCTAATATAATTTTTTCCATAATGCTCCATTTCTATATATTTATCAACAGGCCAGCTTATCTTACAAACATAGCTATTCAATATTATCTTACAAACAGTCCTATTCGATAGAAATATTATCGGTGTACATCTTAAGGCAGATATTGCACTCCTTAGATTCCTCAACATGCTCCCAGCTTCTTCCAGTGTAACTTATATATCCTTCACCATCTGTTATATCTACATTCCTTGTTCCTTGCCCTGCTTTATATTCAATAGCAATAGGTTTAGTGGTTCCAGGAGTCTTAATCTTAATTACAATGGCATATCTGGTTCCTTCAAGAATCCTTATAGGACTTTCCAGGTCAACCGTATAGAAACCGCCGTTAATAAACTTTCCCGATTGGAGATAAACCCTTTTATTAAATGATTCTTCACCTGCAAATCCATCTACATAATATATCTCATAGCTTGTATCCTTGCCTGTAGCATAGAATCCCACTGCTTTTATCTCCTCATCGCCCACTGCGGTATATACATTGGCAAAATAGGCGCTGTCCTCCTCATATCCAAGATGTCCAACCCATCCGCATAAATCAGACTGATATATATTATCATAATTCTCTACATCTTCTATCCTTGTATACACAGCATTATGAATTCCAATATTGGAATCATAATATGAAACGTAGAACAATCCCTCATCTCCAAATTCTTCACCCCAGCTGTTCATACATATAAATGCACCATCAGCTTCCAGCTTTGAAGTGAAATTTTCCTTAGGATAATTATCATCCCATCCTACAATCACCACATCATGATTAGGAGCCTGGGTTCCGATATAACAGTACGAACTGTTCTTCTCATTATAATAGACAGATTTCTCACCGGCTTTATTCATAGAGGTGTACATACATGTTTCCACACCTCCATCTAAGAATACAGCCCTTTTAATGGCTTGAAGATTCTTGCTTTCAATAAGCTGAACTTCCTGAACATGCTTAACAACCGGAGCATCTGGATTATATTTCCCATCTCCATATGGATCATCCTCTTCCAGGACAGGACCAGCCCATGAAGTCAGATATGCGATAGCTCTTGTATAATCTCCGCCTTCCATCTGATTTCCCTTGTAACCAACATTCAAGGTCATATTCTCTTCCGAGAAATTATACTTCTCTTCAGGCATAATTGAGCTTTCAACTGCTCCCAGTGAAGCAAATGCCCAACAGGTACCATACACACCCTGATCCTCAATATCAGGCAGTCTTCCAACATCCCTGTAGCTGTACTTTGAAGGAAGGATGTGCTCTTCAATACCGTTGGAGGTAAGAATCAGAGTATTCTCATTAGCCTGCCATTTGCTGTCATAAGAAAACCCAAGTTCTATTACCTTAGAATTAATATACATCTGGTTATACTGTACACTTATTGGGTTAATGACAGGTATTATCTTTCCTGAAACATCAATATACTGCTCAATGCCATGTATCTTGACTACGTTGTTCCCCTTCTGTAGTTCGATATTATTCTCTTCTATATTATTAATGGCACAACTGAAAGTACTTCCAATTATATCCAAAGGCAGCATAACATTCAGGTTGTCATCAAGATACATCTTCTTGCCTGAAAATTTTACCTTCTTTCCATTTACCTCAAGGGAAGGTACGCTGTTTTTAATATCAGTTGTTATTATATAATCCCATTCCTCAGGCTGTACAATAGAATCTACAGGAATATTTCCTGGAGTAATACCTCTATCCTGTACAACAAGCGTTCCAAGATAAATAATAACAGCAGAAAGAATTAAAATTAAACCTACATATAATTTTCTAGCTTTCAACATTATTCCTTTCTTTTAGGAGGTTTTGGTCCTAAAAATGAATAAAAATATGTCTTTATCATACCATTGTAGATTTTCCTGTTCTTGTCAGCCTTACGTCCAAAATATTTCTCCGCATCCTCATAGGAAGTTATCATATATGCTGACCAGCTGTCTAATTCTGCAAATCTCTTACCAAATGTTTCATAGATACCCGGAAGACTTTCCTTGTCTTCAAGTCTTTCACCATATGGTGGATTAGTAATTATAAAGCCATACTTCTTGGCATGACTTAATCTATCTACTCCACGCTGCTGAAAATGTATCATCTTATCAACTCCCGCATTAACAGCATTAGACCTTGCAATCTCGATTACATGAGAATCCAAGTCATATCCCTGAATATCTGTAACTATATTTCTTTCGATATTGTCATTGGCCTCTGTAACAGCATCATACCATTCCTTCTTAGGAATTATGTTCTCCCAGCTTTCTGCGGTAAAACTTCTGTTAAGTCCAGGTGCTATATTAGCAGCCATCATAGCCGCTTCTATAGGAAATGTACCACTTCCACAGAATGGGTCAACAAGAATCCTGTCCTTATTCCATGGTGTAAGCTTAATCAGTGCTGCAGCAAGACATTCTGATATAGGAGCCTTTCCTGCCA
>CALZFR010000136.1 GCA_945648485.1 uncultured Eubacterium sp.
GTATGCAATTAAACTGTAACGGGCTCACTACCGTATACTGCTTTCTTCACGTCCTCAAGGTCAATGTTTGTCATACACATTGACACTCCACGAAGTCATCAGACCTTCCAGAATGAACATGAATATGGCTGCAAATCACTTCCTCCACCAAAATCATGCTCTTCTCCTGTAATTAAATCAACGCCTCTTCCTGCACGGGCATCAAATCCAGCGTGGAAAGTACTGCTGTCTGCATTGATAGCCACAATAACCCTCTCTCCATCACAGCTTCTCTCAAATATAAGCTGGTTAGGCATAACCAGAAGATTCTTATAGCTTCCATACACAAGCGCCCTGCTTTCCTTTCTTGCCTTTGCCAGGCTGCTTATCCACTGGGTCAGCTCATTTTCTACAGGAGCGGCTATATCTGGACGAAGGTCCTTGTCGCCCTTTGACTTATCGCCCTCAATGCCCCATTCACTGCCATAATACACACAAGGCACGCCAGGCATTCCGAAAAGCAGTCCGTATGCAGGCTTCAAATGATTCTTATCTGTAAGAATTGTTCCAATCCTTGACACATCATGGTTATCAAGGAAGCTCAGAAGGTGCTTTCCATTATACAGGCACCAGTTCTCACCGCCAAACTGCCTGTTAAGGCTGTAGCCTATCTCATGCATATTTGCGCAGTTAAAGCTTGAATACAGGCCCTTGTAGCACTCATAATTAGTCACACCATGGCATGCCCCGTCATTCATCCATGTGTTGTAGTCGCCATGAAGAGTTTCGCCTACCAGTGCAAAATCAGGCTTGATATTATTTGCCAGGTCACGCAAGAAATGCAGGAAATCGCCGCTTAACAGATACGCCACATCCAGCCTTAATCCGTCAATATCGTAATCTCTGACCCATCCCCTGATGGCGTCTGCCAGATATTCCCTTACCTGTGGATTTCCTGTATTAAGCTTTACCAGCTCATTACAGCCCTCCCATGCCTCGTACCAGAAGCCGTCGTTGTAATTGGTATTTCCGTCAAATGATATATTAAACCAGTCCTTATACTGGCTGTCCCATCTATTCTTCTGCACATCACGAAAGCCCATAAATCCTCTGCCTGTATGGTTAAACACGCCATCCAGCATAACCTTCATGCCTGCATCGTGTATAGCCTGACATACCTGCTTGAAGTCCTCGTTAGTACCAAGCCTGCAGTCAATCAGATTGTAGTCCCTTGTATCATATCCATGGGCATCGCTCTCAAATACAGGATTAAACATTACGCATGTGGCTCCCAGCTCCTTAATATGAGGAATCCAGTCAAGAACCCTTAATATTCTGTGCTTGTCCCTCTCCTGCTGCTGCCATGCTGCCGCCTCAGTCTCTATTCCAGCCTGTCCACCTGATACGTTTCCTCCGTCTCTGCTCCTGTCCCAGTCTATTCCAGCCTGTCCCAGGTCATAATTCCTCTCTGGTGCTCCACACATCCCCAGGGGATAAATCTGATAAATCACACCCTCCTCATACCACATATCCATATTCCTCCTCATGTTTACATATTAATGAAAAATATAATATCACAAACCCTTCTGCCGCTCAATAATTTCAGGAAGATTATGTAAGTGGGAGCAGTACTCCCACCATATATATGAACGCCTTATCACTGCCCGTACGTTATCATCCCCACCAGATGTTGCCCCTGTGAGAATTTTCACCTCACCAGGCCATACCTTTAAGTGGTTCCGGCATATCATAATCTCTGTTTGCATTGAAGCAGCATACGTACAAACATGGTACATATACTTCTGTGTTGCAGGATATCCTGCCTCAGAGATAAGTGTCTGCCTGGGTCGCTGCATATGTGGCTGCAGCTGCATTTGTAGTACATTTGTAGTATAAGATATAAGGCGTATTTACTCTGCAAGATATTCAGTCGGGTCTACCGGTGTGCCATCCTTGCTTACTGCAAAATACACATTAGGTCCTTCTTCTACATAATATGCAGTTGGAGCTCCTACAGTTCCTATTACCTGACCTGCTGTTACGCTGTCCCCTTCTTCAACTGCCAGGTTGTCCAGCAAACCGTATGTGGTTACATAGCCGCTTCCTACAGCTATCACCATAGTAGTGCCTGTCTCCTCACTATCGTATATTGACTGCACTATTCCACTGGCTGCCGCCCCTACATTAGTTCCTATTTCTGCGCTTATATTGATAGCAGGGTTAGTCTTGTAAGTTCCCAGTGTCTTATGAAGAATTGTGCTGTCCATACTGTAATTCATCACAATATTCCCTGCTATAGGCCACATAAGCACGCTGTTTTCGCCAAATGTATATCCTTCCAGTGGGTCAATTGCCACCCCTGCTGCCACTGGCATTTCCTCTGAATCTTCTGTTCCTTCTCCTTCATCGCCTGCCAGACTGTTGCCTCCTGCTGTGCCTGCGTTTCCAGTCATTCCTGTCCTGTCATCCTCTCCATATAGTTCATTTCCAGTGTTTCTGCCGCCTGCGTTACCTGAACCACCTGCGTTTCTTGCTTCATTTCCTAAAGATACAAGGCTTTCCTGCCCATCTTCTCCGTCCTCCTGCTCATCTTCCTGTCCCTCTGAACCATCTGTATTTCCGGCAATTCCTTCATTCAAATCAATAACATTTTCTTTATTGTATGAATTGCTCTTACTATCGGATAATACCGATGCCAGGCCAATCCCAACTGACAGCAGCGCCACTGCCATAATTCCTCCAAGAATACATTTTTCCTTATTAATAACCATCTTCTGGTTTCTCATATCAGCCTCAACCTCCATTCCTAGCTTGATACTGATATGTTGTCCTAAAGACTTAGAATTATACATTCCGGATAAAAATGCTTTATGATTTTCTGATAATTTTCCCCATCCAGTGACATAATATTAGCTGTATACAGGCTCATTCCGAAGCCCATTCCCACGCCCTTGCTTGTGATTTTCATGGAATCCTTCCTGTATTCCACTGATAAATAAGCAGAATTAAGTCCCATCATCTGTGCAAATTCTTCTCCAGACATTACCAGGTCCCCCACCTGCATTCCGGTAACATAGCCTTCATCTGTTTTAGATACAACCTGGATATCCTGACATGGATTGTCGGTATCAATTCCTGTTTCTTTTTTCTTCTCCTTAATGCAGGATAGAATCTCACTTCCCGTGAATTCCTTTGTCACCTGGTAATCAGGGGATTCCAGGTCTTTAGGACATTCTACTTCGGCAAGATAAGTGAATTCCTCTCCCAACAGTCTGCTGCCGGACATTGTTTTTCCGGTGCTGACTCTTGTATACATTGTCCTTACACATTTTTCCTGATATTTTATCACCTGTCCAGATGTTTCCTTTACCAGCCCTGCAATCTTGTTGTAGGTTTCCTGCCAGTTTTTTCCCCACAGGGTTTTCATCTGTGATTTGCGAAGATAACCATTTTCAAGACTGGTGCTGTCTATTACATTTCTGCCGTCCATCTGGCATACCACATCTGTCCTTATAAGCACTGCCAGCGCCTTAAGCATCTCGTCCTGGTCCCCGATTCCATTGCTGTCTCTGCTATATTCCCTGGCAACTGCCATGGTAACGAAATCTTCAAGACTTACTGCCTGGCTTCCGTTATTATATACAATATTTACTTTAGGCCCTGTAATCACGCTTTTTCCCACCGGAATATCCAAGCTTCCTGACCTGTCCCCCTTCAACATGAAAGTAACCAGAAGCGGAATATACAGATAAGCTGTAATAAGCACAAGCCATTTACCGATTTTGCGTATTCTGACATGTTTAAGCATATAGTCCCCATTTCTGGGCTTTTGGTCTGCCATGGGTGTGCATAAGTGTGCATGGCAAAAAATGCCCATAGATATCTTATGCAGAAACAGGCTGTTTCATTCCGTATACTTGGCTTGCTGGGCAAGGGATAGATATTTTATAAAAAAATCTATATTCCCTCTTGAAATATTTTAATAATATGTTATACTAATTATACGAAAACATTCGTGTTCTCTGCTGCGGAGAACTAAAATATGAGCAGAATTGTATTTATAAGCGTAATATGCATATATTACTATATCGGGTGCAACTCCTGATTTCTCCGCTGCGGAGAGTTTAAATATGAGCAGAATAAGCTTAGTTGCAAGAGAGTTCTGATATGTTTGTCAGAACTCTTTTTACTTACGGAGGTTTTATGTATCGACCAGAAGAATTATTTAATTTATCAATTAAACCAAGAATTAATGATATTTCTTTAAGTATTTTGCAAGAATATTATAATATGTTCTTGTTTCCTTTCATATATACATATTCAATAACCGACAACTACGAAAAAAAGAAAATCCAATTACATTTTGACGATATTGCATTCTGCCATTTGTTGGGAATCGAATCAATTGCTAAAGGACATGTCAAATACAATGAATTAAGCAATTACCGAGGAAAAAAGGGGTGGAATAATATCAAATCTGGAAAAATAAATTTTCAACATCTAAGAGATCTAAACAATAAAAAGTTTAAAAACATTAAAACGAAATTCGTATATTTTTATCTAATTCCCAATCTGATAGAGAAACCTCTTGCCGTAAAGTTTGATGGCAATATGGTATCTCCACCTGTTAAAATTCATTGTGAAATATTATTCTATAGCTCATATAATAATTCTATCGTTCATCTTGGCATAGACAAAAATAAAGATGATCTTTTCTATTATCCACGAACATTTTTTGTAGAGAAGCTATCGAGTAAAAATATTGATGATATTTATACAATTAATCAAATCCACATTTCAGCTAAAAAAGAAAATAGAATTATACTTCTATAACATAACAAAAGGCCACGCAGCTTGACATGATATACCCCTGTCTATTTGACAGGGGATATATCATATTTCGCCGCGCGGCCTTTAAATTAAATCATCGTCATCAATCCATAGTTACATGAACTTTCTCTAACTTCCAGATATCCTCTACATACTCCTCAATAGTTCTGTCTGATGAGAACTTACCTGC
>CALZFR010000137.1 GCA_945648485.1 uncultured Eubacterium sp.
ATTGCATTTACCGGTTTAACAGCCCCAGGTCACATAAGCAGCCAGGCACACAGACGGCCGGGCAGGAATATACCCAGGTTTTGCGAAGTGCTGCTGACACGAGGGGCTCACTTGCCGTACTGGGAAATAATCTGGTCAATCAGCCTGCTTGCCTTGCTTTTAGTAAGGCTTTCAACCGGTTCATCAACTGACAGGTTGTGTTTGGCCAGCAGTGCATACAGATACCTTATCTGGGCTGCTGTAACAGGCGTATCCTTCTTAACAGAAAACACAAGTTTAACAGGCTGCATAAACCCGCTATCCTCCGGATTAATATCATACAGCCTGTTATACAGTTCCATGGCACTCAACGCATCATCATATGCCCTGTGGGAATGTCCCGGATTAATTCCCAGCTGTCCGCAGAGATACTCCAGCCCCTTATGGGGCATATCAGGAAGCAGTCTGCGTGACATCTTTAGGGTATCAATCCCATCCCTTTCGAATTCTATTCTATTGTTCACAGCAGCCTTCTTTATAAAGCTGTAGTCGAATATTATGTTATGTCCCAGCAAAGGAAACCCTTCAGTGAATTCCACAATATAACCTATAACACTGTCAATAACGGGCTTTCCCTTCACATCCTCATCAGTAATCCCTGTAAGCTCTGTAATCCTTGAACTGATAGAAGTTCTTGGGTCAATAAGAGAGCTAAAGCTGTCAACCACTACTCCATCAACAACCTTAGCCATTCCAATTTCAATAATTTTATCAAGGGAAGGATTTACTCCCGTTGTCTCAATATCTAATGCTACATAAGAATTAATCATTATAATCCCCATTTTTATCTTTCTTAGTACGCTCCATATATGCCTCATACAAATCCGGTCTGTACTTCTTAGTGCGCTGAATAGATTGCTCTAACCGCCATTTATCCACGTTGCCGTGATGTCCTGAGAGCAGAACCTCCGGAACTGCCATTCCATTATATACCTCAGGACGCGTGTACTGTGGATATTCCAGAAGGCCATTTTCAAAGCTCTCTGTAACAGCAGACTCATCATTATGAAGTACCCCTGGAACCAGCCGTGATACTGCATCGATAACTACCATGGCTGCCAGTTCTCCACCTGTCAGCACATAATCACCTATAGAAACGAAATCCGTCACAATTGTCTCAAGAGCCCGCTCATCCACTCCTTCATAGTGTCCGCAGAGAATAACCAGTTCTTCTTCCTTGGCAAACTCCCTTGCCATGTTCTGGTTAAATGTATATCCCACAGGAGTCATATATACCACTCTTGGCTTCTTATCCAGTCTGGAAGCAACTGCATCATATGCCCTGCATATAGGGTCAGCCCTCATAACCAGTCCTGCACCGCCACCATATGGATAATCATCCACCTTAAGATGCTTATCAGTTGAATAATCCCTGATATTAACTGCCTCTATAGAAACAAGACCATTCTCAATAGCCCTTCCTGTTATGCTGGTGTTAAGCCCCTGTGTAATCATGTCCGGAAAAAGGGTTAATACGTGAAAATTCATTGTCACTCCATTCTTAAACTACTTTACCGCTTCAGCAATACCATTAAGAAGAAATGGATAATAACTATTCTTAAGGTTAATACCATTACCTGTACAATCTGTTTTCATGTACCCATTAGTATCTTTATATGCAGATGCAACATCTACATATGTGTACTTTCCTGATGAAGCATTTTCTTCAATAAGGCTGTTGGCTTTATCAATATAAGACTGCTTTACATTAGTAGATGTCCTCTTCTCATATGCAGATGTAATTGGTGTAATGGATAAAACATATACCTTGGTTGAACTATTTTTCTTATGAATTGCTGCTACAATATCAGTAATATTAGAGGCAAGAGATTCTTCCTTTATAGTTCCATAGTTGGCATCATTATGTCCAACCATAATAAATACCTTCGAAGGGTTAGACTTCATGGCCTCACTAACGTAAGATTCCAGCTTGCCACTTGTGGCATTCACATTTCCCACAACATTATCAAGGTATCCATAGCTTTCAATACCTGATATGACAGAATCACCCATAAATACTGAATCTGAATAATAATCCTTCTTTGTAAACTCCACCGCTTCCGCAGAACCACTAAGCTTAAGTCCGCTTCCAGATGGTGCAGCCTGGGTAGTTGTGGTCTCCTCCTGCTTTGTTGTCTGTTCTGCTGCTGTTGTTACACCTGCCGCCGTTGTTGCCTCAGGCACATAAGTCTGGCTCTGTTTCTGGCTTGGTGTAGGCTTCTCAGCAACCTGCTTATTCTTACCTCCTGTAATTCCCTTAACAGCTGCCACTACCACTATAACAACAACAAGAATTACAGCTGCAATAATACAGAATATTTTGTATTTATTCCACATTCTCATCTTACGGTTCAGCTTAATCTCTGGTTTTGTTTCCTTATCGTTACTCATCTGTTTACCACCTTTCTACGCTTTGCGAAGCACAAGAGCGGACTGTCTTCTCATACCAAGACTAATCCATCCATCATTGACAGAATAATAGAGTCTCTGCGTGCTGTATCCCCCATCATAAGTTACAAATATCTGTTCCATATCAGTATCTACAGGCATGCCTAACTCCCACACTGGTATAGATACACGTCTTTCATCATCTGAATTATTAATAACAACAACTAACATATCATTCCGGTCAAATCTGCCATAAGCCAGCAGATTATGCTCTGAAACCAGTTCTTTGTATGAACCGTTTTGCAGCACACTGCATTCCTTATGGAGTTTTATTATATCCTGATGGAATCTTATCAGTTCCTGATCCTCATGTCCCCATGGATAAGTCCGCCTGTTGTCTGGATCTGTCCAGCCACATACACCAGCCTCATCACCATAATATATTGTAGGTGCACCAGGCCATGTCATCTGCATTACTACCGCTTCCATAAAGCAGGCCTTATTAACATTTTCCGAAGCCCTCTGTGGTCCCACAGATGCAGTACGTCCCACAATATGGTTAGTTCTTGTAAGGAATCTTGAATGGTCATGATTTGACAGTTCATTCATAGAAGTATATACTGCCTGGCTGCCCATCCTTGACATTCCGTGATGCATCGCGCCGAAGAAATTACCTGCATTTCCCAGCATATCATGCCTGTATTCATCAGAATGTTTCTCCATTCCAGTAAGGAACCATGTTACAGGCTCCATAAATGCATCATAATTCATTATAGTATCCCACTCGCCGCCGCTAAGCCAGCTGTGACAGTCACCATAATGTTCTGCAAGAATTACCGCATCAGGATTTGCCTCCTTTACAGCAATCCTGAACTTTTTCCAGAATTCATGGTTATATTCCTGGCTGTATCCTAAGTCTGCTGCCACGTCTAATCTCCAGCCATCTACATTGTAAGGAGGAGATACCCATTTCTTTCCAATGTTAATTATATATTCTTCCAGCTTATTTGAGTCCTCATAATTAAGTTTAGGAAGTGTGTCATGTCCCCACCATCCATCGTATGAATCATTATCAGGCCACTGGTCTCCATAAAACTTAAAGAAGCTGTGGTATGGGCTCTCATATTTTTCATATGCACCAGCCTCATACTGCTCATTACTGTTGCTGTATATGTGTTCTCTGTCCATCCATTTGTTAAAGGAACCACAGTGGTTAAACACTCCGTCAATTATGACCTTCATGCCCCTTCTGTGAATTTCCTCCACAAGCTTTGCAAAAAATGCGTTGGTTGCTTCAAGGTTCTTCTTGTTAGTAACCCTGTTAATATATCTTGTTGCATGGGTATTATCCATATCTCCCTCACCCAGAAGTTCACCCTCATCATCAACAATAACTCCAAAGTGTGGGTCAATATAGTCATAGTCCTGAATATCATATTTGTGGTTAGATGGCGACACAAAAAGAGGATTAAAATATATTACCTCCACGCCCAGACTCTGCAGATAATCAAGCTGGTCCCATACTCCCTTAAGGTCACCGCCATAGAATTCCCTTACACCCATGGATGCAGGGTATTTATCCCAGTCCTTCACCTGTACAACATGCTCACCAATATAAGAATACTCATCATCCAGCACATTGTTAGATTTATCTCCATCGCAGAATCTGTCCACAAATATCTGGTAGATTACTGCTCCTTTAATCCACTCTGGAATCTTATGTCCAGGATAAATCTGGAAATTATAATATGGGTTAAGCTCCTTTGCTGCACCAATCTGGTTATAGTAATACACAACAGACTTTGCACCAATTACCTTAAAATAATATGAGACAGGTGCCTCTCCAACCTCCACAGATGCCTCATAGTAATCAAAATAAGTATCTGAATCAACTCGTTCCATAGGATATTCTTCATTATCCACATACAGATACGCCTTATCAATATTAAACTTTCCAGTTCTGAGCCTGAGCCTTACAGTGTCCCACGGTTCACACTCCGCAGGTATTCTGTAATCCTCTGTTCCATCAGAATACAACGCCCTTGGCTTTAACACAGGACGTGTATTGCACATATATAATAGTTTCTTTTCATTCGCATCAAGAGAATTGATCCATTTAACTATCTTCACAAATGCCTCATTTCTGGGGGATAAAAACTACGCCAGTCAGCGCAATTTCTCACTTCCACCCTTTGCTGTACCATTCATGATACAGTATAGCCTCATACATTGTAATTTTATACCGAAAACAATGTTAAGGTCAAGCACAATCGCACTTTCCGCCCCATGTTCTTGCCTCCTTATGTCATTTCTGCAACCCCTGCCGTAACCGGCTGTGTTGTATTTGATGGGGTAACCAGTCTGTGTCGGTGTCCTTTGCGGTTATATCAGCAGTATTACTGGAACGACGAAGAGAATCTAAGTGTTGCGACGCATCCGCTTTACACTCGCTTATTTCAGCAACGGGTCAAAACTCAGCCCTTCGGGCTTCAAACA
>CALZFR010000138.1 GCA_945648485.1 uncultured Eubacterium sp.
GAAAAAAGGGTTTTTTTACAATATTTTGTAGTTTTTTGTCAATTATCCCTGTTTTATCCACAAGTTTTACACAATTTGTTGATAACTTAAGTTTAAAAAATTTACTTTATTCACTGGAAAAATCCTTTATTTTGCTTGACTTACCATAATTTAATTAATATAATACAAATCGGTGTTTCTAAATTTGAATAAGATAAATATTCATACCAATTTAAGTAATTTGCTTAGATTATTATATATTGGTTAATGAAGGAGGTGCATACGCATGAAGATGACATTTCAGCCTAAGACTAGACAGAGATCTAAGGTTCATGGTTTTAGATCAAGAATGAGTACAGCAGGTGGAAGAAAGGTTTTAGCTGCTAGAAGAGCTAAGGGAAGAAAAAGACTTTCAGCTTAATTTTTAAGTTAAGTATATGCAGATAAGTGCTCATGTAATTTCAGGATGAGCGTTTATCTGCTTTTTCATTTTTGAGAAGAATTATATTTGTTTTAACAATTATTGTTGTTATTAAAGATTAATACTGTTATTGACGGTACAGCGTCACATAATTTGGAATGGTGTGAATATGAAATATCAATATTTTGAAACATTAAGGAAAAACAGTGATTTTAGAAGTGTATATAATAAGAAGAAATCCTTTGGTGACAGATATCTTGTTATGTATATTAAAGAGAACGGAACGGATACGATACGACTTGGTGTATCTGTGAGTAAAAAAGTCGGGAACAGCATTGTCCGACACAGGCTTGCAAGACTTATAAGGGAAAGTTTCAGGCTGGAAAGCCATAGAATTACCAGAGGTCTTGATATTGTGGTGGTAGCCAGGACAAGTCTGAGTGATAAAGGTTATAAAGAAACCCATCAGTCAATGGTACATTTGTGTAAACATTTTGGTATATATAATGATGAAGAAAATCTTACTTAAAATAATATGGTTTTATCAGACAGCAATATCTCCTTATAAAGGAAGGTCATACTGTAATTATGTTCCAACGTGTTCAGCCTACGCCAGGGAAGCCATAGAAACTTATGGTGCTGCCAGGGGTGGATTTATGGCTTTGAAGCGATTTTTAAGATGTAATCCTTTTGTTAAGGGCGGTTACGACCCTGTACCTGTAAAGGGAGAATATAAGAAGAAGATTACATTGTAACTATATTGGAGGTATTAATTTGTACGATACAATAATTAACCCAATTGCTGCCCTCCTTGGAAAAATCATGGATATTCTTTTCACGGGATTGAATGCAATTGGTCTTGGTAATATTGCTATTGCAATTATTCTGTTCACAGTTATAGTAAAGATTTGCATGCTTCCATTAACATTAAAGCAGGCAAAGATGAGTACTCTTAACTCTGTTATACAGCCTGAAATTAAGGCAATTCAGCAGAAGTATGCAGGAAATAAAGGTGACACTAATGCAGCTATGAAGATGCAGGAGGAGACTAAGGCTGTATACGAGAAATATGGTACATCTGCCATGGGTGGATGCTGGCAGCTTCTTATCCAGTTTCCTATCTTAATGGCATTGTACAGGGTATTCCAGAGAATTCCTGTATATATTACAGAGATGAAGGACTGCTTTATTAACATTATTGGTAATGGCGGCGATATTAAAGGTATTATGGATACTGAAGGATTTGCTGATTACATGAGTTCAACATTCCAGACATCTTCCAGACTTGCTGTAGACTGGACTAATGCTGAGGATGTAATTGTTGCAATGAATTCATTTACAGCAGACCAGTGGAACACATTAAAGGAACATTTCATTGAATTTGCTGATGTAATTACACAGAACCAGCATCTTATTAATGAAATGAATACTACATTCTTTGGTATTAATGTTTCACAGATTCCTACTTTAGCATTGAATGCAGCTGTACTTATTCCAATTCTTTCTGGTCTTACACAGTATATAAGTACTAAGATAATGCAGGGTAAGCAGGAAATTGATGATGAAAACCCAGCAGCAGCATCTATGAAGATGATGACTATATTCATGCCAATCATGTCTGTATTCATTGCATTTTCAGTGCCTGCAGGTCTTGGTCTTTACTGGATTGCAACAGCTGTAATCCAGACAATTATCCAGCTTATTGTTAACAGATATTATGAGAAGCTTGGTACAGACGAAATAGTAAGAAGAAACATTGAGAAGCGTAACAAAAAGCGTGCAAAGAAAGGTCTTTCACCTGAAAAGATTGCTAAGAATGCTACAGCAAGCACAAGAAATATTGATTCTATTCAGAGAAATAAGGAAAGAATCGAAAAACTTCAGGCACAGAAAGAAGCTAACGATAAAAAAATTAAAGAGATTAAAGAAGCTACTTCATATTACAGTTCATCTAAATCTGGTAGTCTTGCTGAAAAAGCCGGCATGGTAGCCAGATATAATGAGAAGAACAATAAGAAGAATTAGTATCATATACTTCTAGCGAGGAGGTAAATTATGGATTATATTGAAGTATCAGGTAAGAATGTTGATGAAGCTTTAACTAATGCACTTATTGAGTTAGAGACAACATCTGATAAAGTTGAATATGAGGTTATTGAAAAGGGAAGTTCAGGTTTCCTTGGAATGTTTAATAAGCCAGCTGTTATCCGTGTAAGAAAGAAAGCAGAAGAAGTAGAGGAAACTGTAGAAACAGTTAAAAAGCCAGTTAAGAAATATTCTGATTCAAAGAATAACAATTACAAAGACGGAAAGAAGAAGTTCAAGTCTGATGATAAGAAGGATGTAAAGCCAGCAGCTAAGGCTGAAGTTAAGTCAGAGGTTAAAGCTGAAGTTAAGTCAGAAGTTAAAACAGAAGTTAAGCCTGCTGAGGTTAAGCCTGAATCAGAGGATAAGGATGAGACTAAGAAAGAATCTTCAAAGTATACAACTATTATGCCTAATGAAGAGATTGAAAGAAGAATCACAACATTTTTAACAGATATGTTTAAGGCAATGGGATTTGAGGTTACCATTAAGGTTTCATTTGATGATCCTGAATGTGTATATGTTGACCTGTCAGGCCCTAACATGGGTGTACTTATTGGTAAGAGAGGACAGACTCTTGACTCAATTCAGTATCTTACAAGCCTTGTTGTAAACAAGGGTAAGGACAAGTATGTAAGAATCAAACTTGATACTGAGGATTACAGAAACAGAAGAAAAGAGACACTTGAATCTCTTGCAAGAAACATTGCATATAAGGTTAAGAGAACAAGAAGACCTGTTTCTCTTGAACCTATGAATCCATATGAGAGAAGAATTATTCACTCAGCATTACAGAATGATAAGTTCGTATCAACAAAGAGTGAGGGTGAAGAACCTTTCAGACATGTAGTTGTTTTCCTTGACAGGGAGAAGAACGGAAGATAAACGTTGTATTGATTCAGGGAGTACTTTTCGTGCTCCCTGATATTTAGTTAATATGGAAACTGCCACATAATCATTAATCAGGAGGAGAAACAGATGGAACATACTATTGCAGCTATTGCTACCAGTACCATGAGCAGTGGTGGAATCAGTGTAATAAGGCTTAGTGGTGAGGATGCAATTAAGATTGCTGATAAGATATTTAAGTCTGTTAAAGGGATTAAGCTTACAGATGTGGCAAGCCATACAGTACATTATGGACATATTGTAAGTAATGAAAAGGTAATAGATGAGGTGCTTGTTATTGTTATGAGAGCACCTAATACTTATACAAGGGAAGATGTTGTAGAAATCGACTGTCACGGTGGAATTCTTGTTACAAGAAAGGTTCTGGAAGCCTGCATTGATGCAGGTGCTTCTCCTGCCCAGCCGGGAGAATTTACTAAGAGGGCATTCTTAAATGGAAGAATTGATTTGTCCCAGGCAGAGGCTGTTATTGATGTTATTAATTCTAAGAACGATTATGCCCTTAAATCTTCCGTTAACCAGCTTGATGGTGTATTGTCAAGAAAGATACGAAAAATAAGAGAGATTATCATTAATCATGTAGCATATATTGAGGCTGCATTAGATGATCCGGAGCATATATCTCTGGATAATTATGTTGATAATGTCAAAAATGATGTTGATAACTGTGTGAATATTGTGGATAATCTTGTGAAAAACGCAGAAAATGGTCGTATTATGCATGATGGAATTAACACTGTTATTTTGGGGAAAACCAATGCAGGAAAATCCAGTCTGTTAAATGCTCTTGCAAAAGAAGAAAGAGCAATTGTTACTGATATTGAAGGAACAACAAGAGATGTATTAGAGGAGCAGATTAATATTGGAGGAATTACCTTAAATCTTATTGATACTGCCGGAATTCGCAAAACAGAGGATATCGTAGAAAATATCGGTGTGGAAAAAGCTAAGAAGATAGCTTCAAATGCTGATTTAATCATATATGTTGTAGATGGTTCCAGACCACTTGATAATAATGATACTGAGATTATGGAACTAATTAAAGAAAAGAAGGTTATAGTCCTTCTTAACAAATCAGATATAGGACAGATTGTATCGAAGAATGATTTAAATTGTCTTTCATGTTATGATATAATCTCTATATCTGCCAAGGAAGAAACAGGTCTTGATAAACTTGAGGAAAGTATTAAGAATCTTTTCTTTACAGGAGATATTACATCCAATGAGGAAATATATATCACTAACGCCAGACATAAATCTCTGTTAAAAGAAGCACTTAACAGCTTAAAACTTGTATCAGAGGGAATAGATAATGGTGTAAGTGAAGATTTTCTTACAATAGACCTTATGAATGGTTATGAAAAGTTAGGACTTATAATAGGTGAGGCTGTTGAAGATGACCTTGCTGACCAGATTTTCAGTAAATTCTGTATGGGTAAATAGTT
>CALZFR010000139.1 GCA_945648485.1 uncultured Eubacterium sp.
CCTCCTGCAAGAATTGCAGCATTCTCAGGTTCCACAGCCCATATTTCAATGTCAGGATTCTGTGCTTTTAAAACCTCACCAATTCCAGTGATTGTTCCACCTGTTCCAATTCCAGAACAAAATCCATGAATTGGACCTGCTACCTGTTCCATTATCTCTAAAGCGGTATGGTTCTTATGAGCAAGAGTATTGTTCTTATTGGCAAACT
This sequence comes from uncultured Eubacterium sp., assembly GCA_945648485.1. GTDB lineage: Bacteria > Bacillota > Clostridia > Lachnospirales > Lachnospiraceae > Lachnospira. The sequence continues at coordinate 209 of CALZFR010000139.1, forward strand.
GCTGAGGAACAAAAACTCTCGGATTTTTCTTTTGCATATTAATTGCTGTCTGCAGACATTCCTCAATACATGCTCCTATGTCTCCTGCATCATGAATAAGTTTAACTTCTGCCCCGTAGTGACGGACTAATTTTCTTCGTTCTTCACTTACAGAATCAGGCATAACTATAATCGTCCTATATCCCTTAACGGCTCCCACCAGGGCAAGACCAATTCCCTGATTACCACTTGTTGGTTCAACAATAATGCTGTCTTTGTTAAGCAAACCTTCTTTTTCTGCAGCTTCAATCATATTAAGAGCTGTTCTTGTCTTAATTGATCCACCCACATTAACCGCCTCAAACTTAACCAGAATCTGCGCACTATCAGGCTCAGCCATATGATTAAGCCGAACCATAGGTGTATGTCCAACAGCTTCAAGAATATTATTGTAAATCATATCCAAACTACTCCTTCTCAACTATATTCTGTATCCATAGATTACTCTTTACAAGTACAGTACCTATAATAATCTTAATTACTTCAAGATATGTCACTATTGCAAATAATAACCTGAAATCCATGGAAGTCTTATAACACAGAATGAATGCTGCAGGAATCTGAATAACCCATGTAAATATAAAATCTAAAAGGAAAGTCAGACCTGTTTTACCACCACTTCTAAGTGTGAAATAAGCTGAATTAGTAAATGCAAACATAGGCATAGCAAATGCTAAAATAATAACCATATAGGTTGATAAAGACCTGATATATTCAGATGTGTTATACAGCATTGGAAACAGATATGCCAACGGTATCATGCAAAATGTAAGTGCCGCACTTATGCTTACGGAAAAGAATATAAGTTTGTTCGACATGTCCTTTGCTTCTTTTAATTTACCTGCGCCAAGCTTATTACCTAATAGAATTGCTGTTGCAGCACCAAGCTGAATGAATACAACATTAAAGAGATTATTCATTACACTTGAAATATTACGTGCACCAACAACATCAAGACCTCTGACAGAGTAACACTGTGCTATCACTGACATACCCAAAACCCAGAAAAACTCATTAATAAGCAAAGGCGTACCTTTAACTACCATATCTTTAAATAGATTCCCAGGAATTCTTAAATCTTTGAAGAAATTCATCAAATACTGGTTTCTTTCAAGATGAGTATGCGCCCATACTATAATAACTCCGGATTCAATGGTTTTAGCAACAACTGTAGCCCATGCTGCACCAGAAACACCAAGATTAGGAAGTCCAAATTTCCCAAAAATTAAACCATAATCTAAGAAAAGATTAATTAACACAGCTGAGAGTGAAGCAAATAATGGAATTTTCGTTTCACAACATTCTCTCACAGCGCTTGTATATGCCTGACCTATTGCAAAAGGTAACATCGAAACAAGCATAACACCCATGTATTCTCTTCCATACTTTAATGTTGCTGCGATTAATTCAGGTGCATCATCCTTTGATATATATAATGAAATAAGCTGTCTGTCAAAAGTAGAATAGATAATGCCAAATATTAATGTAATCAAAACAACAACCGCAATCCTGAAATGTACCGTATGTTTCTGGCCCTTAAAGTCGCCTTTTCCAAAAAACTGCGCACCAAATATACCTGGTCCCGATATAGCACCAAATATTGATATATTAAATATAAACATAAATTGATTAACTATAGAAACTCCATTCATTTGCTCTGTTCCAAGCTGTCCAACCATTATATTGTCCAACATACTTACAAAATTAGTTACGAGATTTTGCAAGATCATAGGTACAACCATAGCAAGAACCATAATGTAGAAATTGGAATCCCCTATATATTTGTTTTTTAACTTTCTAAACATGTGACAATCCTTTTTATGAAAATAATAACTTTAAGGAAACAAAAAGAAAACAACAGCCCAATAATGCAACCGCATTACTGGGCCAGTGTAAACTTTCATACTATATATCTAATCATATTGATAAGCAATATAAACTCTTGCTCTATTGATATTCTTTTGCCTGTGATGGGTCTTTAATTATACATATTGGGCATAAACACATATTATCCTTAAACCTCCAACCCTTCTGTCTAAGCATAACTTTGACGGCTGTGTCTGAAGTATACGCAATTGTATCTATACGTCCACATTTATCACAACGTGCACCTGCTTCAATCATATTCATGCCCTACCTTATCTGTATTTTAATACGTATATATCATCCTACTACATAATATCACTAGATTGAATTAATATCAACAAAAATGCTACATAAAAATTAATGTGTAAGGAAGAACATTAATGCAAATAACACTGCGATAAGCCATGTAAATGCCTTAACTTCCTTGACCTTTCCTGTACCAATCTTGATAAAGATATATGAAATAAGACCAAATGCAATACCATAGCTGATGTTGTATGTGAATGCCATGAATGCAACTGTAAGGAATGCTGGAACTGACACTGATACATCCTTCCAGTCAATTTCTGTAACACAGCCCATCATAAGAACACCAACGTACACAAGAGCAGCTGCAGTAGCACATCCTGGAATTAACGCTGCAACAGGACTTAAGAACATTGCAATAAAGAACAAAGCACCTGTTGTAAATGCAGTTAAACCTGTTCTACCACCTTCACCAACACCAGTAGCTGACTCAACATATGTTGTAACAGTTGATGTACCGCACACAGCACCTGCACATGTTGCAAGAGCATCTGAAAGCATAGCCTTCTCAAAATTAGGTACCTCACCATTAATAAGCATACCACCTCTTGAACATGCACCATAAAGTGTTCCAAGAGTATCAAACATATCTACCATACAGAATGCCAAAGCTGTTGTAAGGATAACAAGAACTAACTCTGCTGTAGAATGTGAAGCAAGGTATCCACTGAAATTAAATCCTTCTGTAAATACCTTTAAAAATGCTTCTGAAGCCCAGTCACCAAATGCTGAGAATGGGTTAAAGCTTAACTTAGAAGCAAATCCTGTATAGAAACCAGATATAGTAAATCCTAATACATAGTAAAGGACTGTACCACTTAAGATACCCCAGAATACTGAGCCCCTTACCTTCTTGACAGAGAGAACTGCAATAATAATAATTGCTGCAATAGTAACAAGCTTAGGCATAATATCTCCCCATGTTACTGCTCCGCTAAGAAGATTAAATGAAGCTAATGAAACACATGTTGACTGGTTGTTTACAACAATTCCTGCATTCTGTAGTCCGATAAACGCAATAAACAGACCAATACCTGCTGGAATAATCTTTCTTACACAATCAGGAATTGCAGAGAAAAGCTTTGCTCTTACACCTGTTACAGTAAGAAGTGTGAATAAAACACCATCAAATAAAACTAAAACTAACGCATTAGCATATGATAAACCGAATGTAAAACATACAGTATATACAAAAAATGCGTTAAGGCCCATACCTGAGGCAAGACCCAGTGGAAGATTTGCAATAAATGCAATTAAGAATGTACCAATTACAGCAGAAAGTGCTGTTGCAATGTACATTGCGCTGTAAGATACAGTTCCAAGCTCAGCAAACATTCCTGCGTTGACAAACAAGATGTATGACATCGCCATGAATGTTGTAATACCGGCAAGGACTTCAGTTCTTACGGTTGAACCATGTTCTGATACTTTGAAAAACTTGTCCATAACCTTCTCCTATTCGTTAAAAAAATGATAATTAATTTTAACGCATTTTCAATAATAATACAATGTAAAAATGTAACAAAAATCAATCTTCCGTAATATGTTCTCTTCCCTGTGCAATTATCGTTTTCACATGGTCATCCGCAAGAGAATAAAATATAGATTTACCATCTCTTCTGCTCTTTACAAGTTTATTCTGCTTTAGAATTCTTAACTGATGTGATATGGCTGACTGGGTCATGTTAAGTGCTGATGCAAGGTCACATACACACACCTCTGACTCAAACAGTACATACAGTATCCTGATTCTTGTTGAATCGCCGAATACTTTAAAAAGCTCTGCCAGATCGTACAGTTCATTCTCATCAGGAAGAGATTCATTAACAATCTTAAGAAGATCCTGATGCACTTCAACCTGTTCACAGCATTCACATTCTAATTCAATTTTATGCATATATTCTGAAACTCCTTCCCTTACAGTTTCTTTACAAAAAGAACTCTTATAGCATTAAGAACTGCCAGTACCATTACACCAACATCAGCAAATATGGCAACCCACATATTGGCAAATCCAACTGCCCCAAATATGAGACATACCACTTTGATTCCAATGGCAAAGTATATGTTTTCATACACAATTCTTAAACATTTTCTTGCAATTCTTATGGCCTTCACAATCTTTAACGGATCATCATCCATAAGAACAACGTCGGCTGCCTCAATAGCTGCATCTGAACCCAACGCCCCCATGGCTATTCCAATATCTGCCCTTGTAAGAACTGGTGCATCATTAATGCCGTCTCCCACAAATGCCAGTTTTTCTTTTTCCGGCTTATTATTTAATAATTCCTCAACCTTTGTCACCTTATCCCCAGGAAGAAGCTGGCTGTAATATTCCGCTATTCCTACCTTTGA